>JALVEF010000086.1 GCA_027031185.1 Saprospiraceae bacterium | reverse complement strand
AAAACCAAAAGGGGCTTCAGCCCCGAAAATGGGCCGGGAAGCGGGGCTGAAGCCCCAGTATTTTTTTTGCTTCTCTCCCCGTCGGCTGAAGCCGACGGCAATGATAATTTAATACTACATCCTGCAAGGGACAAGTAGGGGCAACCACGAAGTGGTGGAATCTTACTTGCTCCGCATGGAATGCGGGGCAAGTGGTTTAATTGGGAAAAGAACCCTGAAAGGGTTCAACTCCTTCGGAGTTGTTGTCCTTTCTTTTCGGCGCCGGCGGCTGGGCTGCCGGCTGAAAACATTTGACCCCTTCGGGGTCATTTCCAGCTATTCTTATTCATCCCTTCGGGGATGCGGGCACTCTACTTGTCCCGCACTTACTTGCCCGTCAAAGCGGAATGATATAGCACTCATCTTGCAAAAAGCATAAGCGGAAGGACCAAAGCAAAAATCCTGCAAAGCAAGTAGGTGCAGGGCCGCTATACTCAAAGCGATTTGTTTTGGGACGATAAGAACATCGAACACCTGGGCTGCGTTTCGACAGTTCGACGGAGCTCACCGCATCGCAGGCTCAACGGACAAGCTTGTCGAAGCCAGGAACACCTGGGCTGCCCTTCGACAAGCTCAGGGCAAGCGCCTGTCTAAGCCTGTAGGCTGAGCTTGTCGAAGCCCCGATTTGAGATTTTAGAACAAGGTTTGCCCTTTCTAGCCATCTTTCTGTGGGCTAAAGCCCGTTTTAGTTGGTTGCTTTTAGCCGTTGGCTGAAGCCAACGGCCATAATAGCGCCTTCTTTTTTGCATCCGACTTGTCGGCTAAAGCCGACGAGATACGGCACTTACCGGCTTCCAAATACATTTGCAAGTAACAGGTTTGTTTTGCCGGCGCCCGCCGGCAAAACAGGCTTTACCCTTTCAACGCGAAGCAATTCAACGCGCTAGCAATTTCAACCCCTAAAAAAATTTTTTTGGAGTAAGCCCAACTTTGCTACCTTAGCCACCTATGAAGAAAACACTATACCTGCTGGATGCTTACGCCCTGATTTACCGGGCGCATTTTGCCTTTATTTCCCACCCGTTGATCAACAGCAAAGGCGAAAACGTATCCGCCATCTCCGGCTTCGTGCGCACGCTGTGGGACATTCTCCGACACAAAAATCCGGACTATATCGCCGTGGCCTTCGATGTGTCCGAACCTACCTTTCGCCATGAAATGTTTCCCGAGTATAAGGCCACACGCGAAGCCATGCCCGAAGACATCCAGTTTGCCGTACCCTATATCAAAAAGATACTCCACGCATTCCACATCCCCATCCTGGAAAAGCCCGGATTCGAAGCCGATGACATCATCGGCACCATGGCCAAACAGGCCGAACAACAAGGCTTTGACGTCTATATGGTGACACCTGACAAGGACTTCGGCCAGTTGGTGGATAATCATATCCTCATGTACCGCCCAGGTCGCAGAGGCAACGGCGTCGAAATCCTGGGCCCCGAAGAAATCCGCGAGATTTGGCACGTCAAACGCCCGCAACAAGTCACCGATATGCTCGGCTTGGTCGGAGACACATCCGACAACATCCCAGGCGTCAAAGGCATCGGCCCCAAAACGGCCGCCACGCTCATCCAGCAATACGACTCCCTCGAAAACCTGCTCGCACACACGGATGAGTTGAAAGGCAGTGTCAAAACCAAACTCGAAAGCCAAAAAGAACAAGCCCTCCTTTCCAAAAAACTGGCCACCATCATCACCGATGTGCCATTGGAATACAGCCCTGACCAGCTAAAACGCAACGGCATCAACCGCGCCGAACTCGACGCCATCTTCCGCCGCCTGGAGTTCAACCGCCTCCGACAAGACATCCTCGGCACCGCACAACCGGTGCAGGGGACGCTCTTTGCCAACGAAAAACAAGCCGGAGCGCCCGCCGACGAAGACACCGATGACATCAAAAACATCTCCTCCGTTCCCCACGAATACACGCTGGTCGAAGCCGCCGGGCTGCCACAACTCATCCGGGAGTTGTCCCGGCACGACAAGATTTGTCTGGACACCGAGACCACCGACCTGGACCCCAACCGTGCCGAACTGGTCGGCATTTCCCTGGCCGTCAAGCCTCATCAGGCCTGGTACATCCCCGTGCCTCCCGGTGACCGCCACATCGTCCAAAGCCTTAAGCCCGTCTTTGAAAACGAGCGCATCCAAAAAATCGGACAAAACCTGAAATACGACGCCATCGTCCTGCGCTGGGCGGGCGCCGAACTGGAAGGCCCCTGGTTTGACACCATGCTGGCCCATTATCTCCTGGAGCCCGGGCTCCGCCACAACCTGGACTACCTGGCCAGGACCTACCTGAACTATCAAAACATTTCCATCCAATCGCTCATCGGCAAGAAAGGCAAAAAACAAGCAAGCATGCGGGACGTCCCCGCAGGGCAAGTCAAAGAATATGCCGCCGAAGATGCCGACATTACGCTGCAGCTGTATCAGGAATTTGAGCCCAAACTCAAAAAGGAAGGCCTTGAAAAGTTGTTCCTGGAGATCGAAAGCCCGCTCAGCAAAGTCCTCCGCGACATGGAGTACGAAGGCGTCCGCATTGACGCCCCCTTCCTGCAGCGGTATTCCAAAGTCCTGGCAGAAAAAATTCATGCCAGCGAGCAAAAGATTTTCGCCAAAAACGACGGCCGCGCTTTCAATCTCAACGCGCCCCGGCAGATCGGCACCTTTCTCTTCGAACACTTGAAAATCCCCTACAAGTGGCCCAAAACCAAAACCGGCCAATACCGGACCGGCGAAGAGATCCTTTCCGAACTCGCCCGGGAACACGAAATCGTCCACGAAATCCTCAACGTCCGGCGCCTCAACAAACTCAAATCCACTTACGTGGACGCCTTGCCCAAGCTCATCAATCCCCGCACCGGGCGCGTGCACAGCTCCTTTAACCAGACCGTCGCCGCCACCGGCAGACTCAGCTCCAACAATCCGAACTTGCAGAATATCCCGATCCGTACGCCCGAAGGGCGTGAAATTCGAAAAGCATTTATCCCCCGCAATGACGATTATATCCTGCTCTCGGCAGACTACTCCCAAATCGAATTGCGCATCATCGCCGCCATCAGCGGTGAAAAGGCCATGCTCGAAGCATTCGCCAACGACCTGGACATCCACCGCGCCACCGCCGCCAAAGTATTCAACGTGCCTTACGACCAGGTCACCGATGACCAGCGACGCCAGGCCAAAACCGTCAACTTCTCCATCATCTACGGCGCCGGTGCCGTCAACCTGAGCCGCCAACTGAACATCACCCGCAGCGAAGCCAAAAAACTCATTGATGCTTATTTCAAAGAATATCCCAGCCTGAAAAAGTACATGAGCGAAACTGTGGACTTCGCGCGTAAACACGGATACGTGCGCACACTCAGCGGCCGCAAGCGCCTCATCCGCGACATCAACTCCCGCAACGGCATGATGCGCTCCAACGCCGAACGCATCGCCATCAACACGCCCATCCAGGGCACCGCCGCCGATATGATCAAAATCGCCATGAACCGCATCGCCAAGGCATTGGCAGACCAACAGCTACAATCAAAGATGATACTGCAAGTCCACGACGAATTGGTCTTCGACGTGCTCAAAACCGAGTTGGACACCGTCCGTCCGCTCGTAGAAGAACACATGAAAAATGCCATGCCCAATCTCAACGTACCGATACGGGTCAGTATCGGTACGGGCCACAACTGGCTGGAAGCCCATTGAGCCATGCGCAGGATCGCCGGCATACTTGGCTTGGCACTCATCGCCTTCACCACTGCAGCCCAGGACTGTTCCCCCCGGGACTTATTCCGCAAATACGAAGCGTACAAAAAGCGGTTTTACCGGCATTTCATCCGTTTTGACCGCAGCAAAACCTGCATCGGCGATGGCATCGGCACCGTCTTTTCCGCCGATTCGTCTGCTGTGCGCTTCGCCAAAGAAGGTTTTGGCCTGCCCGCCACCGCGCTTTATCTGACGCCTGCCGATACGGCGGCCATTCGTGCCCCCGCCTTTCGATTCAACTGGATGGACTTCGGGTCCGAGACACCGTCCCAACTGGGTTGGCTCATCGCCTTCCTGGCCACCGAATACGAACTGGATCGCCTGCAGGCGCAGCCGGCCGCACAGCAACGCGCGCTCGAAGACCTGTTCCTGTGCCTGCAAGCCGTCCGGCGCCTGGACATGCAAGCCCAATATCTGGTGTGGCGCGCCTATCTCCGGCGCAGTCGCGGCGAAAAACTGTGTGAGCGGGAAGCGGTAGGCGCCACACACTTTTGGTGGTGGCAAAACTGTCATCGCGGCTGGGGGGGCCGGGTTCAAAAGCCCACCGCTTTTGAACCCGATTTTTCGGGATATACGGGATTTTTTGTGCGGTGCGATGCACCGCAAGTGTTGGCGGATCGCCTCCATGACCCGCACGATGAGTCCTGGAACGTCGGCATGATCGCCGGTGCATGGGGCGACATGAGTCGCGCGATCGCCCGGGGACAAGCCGTGGACAGTTTGTGCTTTCTGGCCGCCCGCCAGCATTTTCCCAGTCACGACCAGGTGATGAGCCTGCTGTACGGTTTGGTCTTCGTCAAGCGATTTGTACCGGACACCGCCCGCGTGACGACTTGTGACGGACACACGTATTACCCGCTTCGAATGGCGCAAAGAATCAGCGCATCCATCATCGGTGCGGTGCGGCAGTGGCACCTGGTCCTGCCCGGCAGCCGGGCGGTATGCAATCGTTGGGTCAAACTATCGGAATGCGAAGGCGGCAACCTGCTGCCCACGCTCTTCGGCCTGAAAAGGATGAACGCTTACATCCAGGGACAACCCGTCAAAAACTACGGTGCCGGCCGGTTCATCTTTTCCATGAT
>JALVEF010000085.1 GCA_027031185.1 Saprospiraceae bacterium | reverse complement strand
AGTGCGTAGTTAATGGCCTTCATCATACAAAAAGCCTAAGCGGAAAGGACCAAAGCCAAAACCAGGCAAAGCAAGTAAGTGCGGGGCGGTTCTTCAATTCTTCGCTTCTTCACTTCTTCGATTCTTCAATCACCAAAATCCAGGCGGAAGAAAATTTGGTGCACACCCACGCAGCGTTTCAACTCATATCCTATTTGATTCTACATTCTCCGCTGAAATCAGTAGCTTTGCAGTCCTGTTATTAACACTCGGTTTTGAAATGAAATCCGTGGCTTGCCGTTTTGACGGCAGACAAAATTCTGAAAGATGAAACATGTACTCTTTACGTTGGTCTTGGCCTTAGCCGCCATGAGTCAGGTGCACGCACAGCGCATTGCGCTGGTGGATATCGGTAAAGTATTGGAATCCATGTCCGATTATCAGGCAGCACAAAAGCAATTGGATCAGATGGCCGCCAAGTGGCGCCAGGAAGTGGACCAGGAATATGACAAGATCAAGTCCATGTACAACAAGTACCAATCGGAGCAGGTCTTGATGTCTGATGAGATGCGTGCCAAGCGCGAAGAAGAAATTATGAAGGCCGAAAAGGCCGCCCGCAAGATGCAACGGGATTATTTTGGCCCCGAAGGTTTGTTGTTTCAAAAGCGGAAAGAGCTGGTGCAGCCTATACAAGACAGGGTCTATCGTGCGATTGATGATTATGCACAGGCCAAGGGTTTGGACATTATCTTTGATATGGGCGGCGTCGGTGTCATCTACAACACGGACAAATACGACAAGACCGAGGATATCATCAACAAACTAAAAAAGTGACCCGAACCATACGGCAGCGAAGCTGTCGTAATCTTATCTTTGCCCCCATTCACCACAAAACCTAACATCCGGACGACTATGAGAAAATTCCTTTTCATGATACTTTTTGCCCTGGTATCCGGCACGATGCTGCAGGCGCAGCAAAAAATGGGCTATTTGAACTCTGCCGTCATTATTGCGGAATTGGACGAGGTCAAGGCGGCCAACAAAGAGTTGGAGGCGCTCCGTGATCAAAAGGCCAAAGTGCTGGAAAATATGAGCAAGCAGCTCCAGGACAAGGCCGTGGCGCTCGAGCAGAAAAAACAGCAGGGCACCATCTCGCCCAAGGATTACGAGGCGCAAATGAAAAACCTACAGGCCGAGCAGGACAAGATCATCAAATTGCAGGAGAGCGGTGCGCAAGAGTTGGAAAAGCGCCGCCAGGAACTTCTGGAGCCTATCCTGAATCGCTTTAACGAGGCGACCAAAGCAGTGGCCAAGGAAAAGGGCTTGTCTTACATTTTTGATACCAGCACCGGTATCTTGCTATACGGCGATGACAGCCTGGATGTGGCTGACGCCGTCAAGGCCAAGTACAATGCACTGAAACAGCAGGGGCAAAAGTAAGCGGCCGTTGTCGCCTATCAACAATAGCGACGTCGTCGCTATTGTTGATAGGCGTCCCAGCTCATCCGCAGATAGGCGTTTGTACGTACGTATTTGAGCAGATTTTTTGTAACTGTTTAGGTGCTCCTATTTTATCCCTAAAAACAGCGGGTACCTAAACAGTTACTGTAAAGTCATTCAAACCGGATGTATTCTCTGGGATTGAGCGGGGTCTGCCGGTACCAGAGTTCAAAGTGCAGATGCGGTCCGGACGTAAGCGTACCCGTGTTGCCGATGATGGCAATGGCTTCGCCGGCTTTGACAGTCTGTCCCGATTTTTTCAGGAGTTTTTCATTGTGTTTATAGACCGAAATCAAGTCGTTGGCGTGCTTGATGACGATGGTATTGCCGGTCTCCATTGTCCAGTCGGAGAAGACGACGATGCCATCGGCGACGGCTTTGACAGCGGTGTTTTTCGGGGCGATGATGTCAATGCCGAAGTGCTGGATGCCCGGATTGAAGCCTGCGCTCGCCTCGCCGATGACCGGAGAGACAAACTCCATGGCCTTGAGCGATTTGAGTGCGCCGCCTTTGTCCGGGGGGTGGTTCTTAAAAAACGCGTCGCGTTTTACCTGGGCTTCCAGCTGCTTTTCCGCCTCGGTTTTGGGCGTATTGAGTTGGGCAGGCGAAAATCGGGCCGGGGCGGATTGGGATGTATCTGCATACTGATATTCGCCCAGAATCCGGCGTTTGAGCGCTTCCTGGTAGGTGAGCTGCGCCTGCAACTCTCGCTGCATCTCCGCGATTTGGCGGTTGAGTTGTTGGATCTGTTTGACATCTGCGGGGTGGCTCCCCGGCAGATAGTTGCGGAGCGGTGTATAGCCAAACAGCACGATGACGAGCAGGGCAATGAGCAGGAATACCATGCTGAACAGCGCGTATAAGTTCAGCAGAGTCAGGTCAAACGATGTCACCACCTCCAGTGAATCCTCTTTGCGGATGGTGAGCTTATAGACGTCGCGAATCCGCTCGGACCATTTGCGCTTTTCTTTTGTCGCACCGGATGTTGATGGGCGGGATTTGCGAAATTTGAAATATTTTTGCCAGGCCATCACGTTGATTTTTGGGTTGTGGCAAAATTCAGCAAGTGAGAATGCGTTCTCTTGGCGGAATGTAGTCGTTTGTGTGGTTGCGCGCTCTGCGCGCAAAGGTACAAAAACAAGTGTTGAGCGATTACGTAAGTGGTTTTGTGATCCGGCAGGTATCCTGATAGTTGTTTTTTGGCCATACCTAGTGGCCCCTGCCCCAAAATATTGCACTTTATATGGCGGTACATAAATATCCTTTCCGGACGAGCCTTTGGCTGGCAGCCCTCGCGCTGCTGCTTCTGCCGGCTTCCTGTGTCACCCAGAAGAAGAAAGGCGAGGTCTCCGGCTTGATGAAGTTTTATCACAACGTAACGGGGCGCTACAACGGCTATTACAATGCCAATCTGCTCATTGAAGAGAGTATCGAGAAGTTGAACGAGCAGCACCACGACAACTTCAACCAGGTACTGGATATCTACCCTTATGCCGAGGCACCCAATCCGGATGCCGTGGCTAAGGACTTGGACAAGGCTATCGAGAAGGTCTCCATCGTCATCAGTCTGCACCGCCCGGGTAAATGGACAGATGACGCCTATCTCTCGATGGCCAGGGCTCAGTATCTCAAGCAAGACTACGAATCGGCGGAAGAGACGCTGCTCTATCTGACCGGTGAGTTCAGCCCCGAAGCGATGGCCAAAAAGGAAGCGCGCCGTCGCAAGCGCAAATCCTCCCACCGCAAGAAACATACTTCCGGCCGTCACAAGAAGAAGAAAAAGCCCGCCAAAAAGAAGTCCAAAAAGAAAAAGCTGTCCAAAAAAGAGATGCGCGAGCGATATGCGCAGCGCAAAAAGGAGCAAGCACAAAAAAAGGACGGCGCCAAGGTCAAAAAGGCCACGGCAAATACCGCCCGCAAAGAAAAGAAGCCCGCTATCTCCGCCAAACAATCCCACACCGGGCCTTTTGCCCACAAACTTGCCTACTACGAAGCCCGTCTTTGGCTGGCGCGCAACTACACGCGGCGCAAAATGTACGATGACGCTGCTTTCGTCCTGCGCCGTCTGGAGCAGGACGACCGCGTCTATGACTATCTCAAACCTCGTATCGCCACCGCTAAAGCGGAAATGTACCTGAAACAGAAAAGGTACAAAGAAGCTACCGCCGCACTCGAAGAAGCCGTCCGGCGCTACAAAAAACGCAAGGACAAGCGCCGCCTCTTGTACATTCTCGGGCAGTTGTACCAGCTGCAAGGCCGCGAAAAGGACGCCTATCAAGCTTTTGCTACGGTGGTGCGCTATAAACCCGACTACGATATGGCCTTCTCCGCCAAGATGAATATGACACTCAACGGCTGGCTCTCCGGCAAACAGTCTGCCGACCAGGCCATCGCCACCCTGGAAAAAATGCTAAAAGACCGGAAGAACAAGGACTACCGGGATCAAATCTACTATACACTCGCCAAACTCTATCTGAAAAAAGGCGATGAAGATAAGGCCATCGCCGCACTGGCGCATTCCATCGAAAACTCCTCCTCCAATCAGGCCCAGGCTGCCGAGTCGGCCCTCTTGCTTGCCGACGTCTATTTCGAGCGCAAGGAATTTATCAAGGCGCGCAATTACTATTCGCGTGCGCTGTCCTCCATGGATAAAAAAGACGAGCGCTACCCCCGCGTCCGCAAGTACGCGGACAATTTGCGGGACATTGCCACCAATCTGCAGACGATCGAAATGCAAGACTCCCTGCTGCGCTTGGCCGCCTTGCCGGCTGCCAAGCAGCGGGCTTTAGCCATTGAAAAACTACAGGCCCAACGCGAGCGCGAAGCCGCTGCCCGCGCGGCCAAGGAAGCCCAGGCCGCCAACCGCGCCGGCCGCCGGCCCACTTTCGTGCCCGGACTCATCAAAAGCACCTTCTTTGCCTATGATGAAGCAAAAGTCAAAAAAGGCAAACGGGCGTTTGCAAAGACCTGGGGAGACCGTCCCCTCCGGGACAACTGGCGTCGGTCCGCCGCGCTGCAAGGTGCCGAATTTGCCGACCTGGAAAACGAAGAATCCGGCAGCGACGGATTTTCCGAAGAGGAGATTGCCGCTATCCTGAAATCTTTGCCCACTACACCCGAAGCCCAAGCCGCTGCACACGGCAAGATCTATCAGGCTATGTTTGACCTGGGTATCCTGTATCGCGATCGACTCGAAGCCCCCCAAATGTCCCTGGACATGCTGGAGCAGATGATGCGCAAATACCCCGATTCCACCCGGTTGGAGGCCGATGCACTCTATTATCTCTTCCTCGATGCACAAGATCTCGGCCTCCATACCAAACAGCAGTTGTACAAGCAGCAGCTCATCAAAAAATACCCCAACTCCAAATATGCCCGTGCTTTACAGGGCACCCTGGCCGATCTTCGTGATAAAGATGCCAAGATTAACCGCTATTATGACGAGACT
>JALVEF010000084.1 GCA_027031185.1 Saprospiraceae bacterium | reverse complement strand
AAAGGATTATCTTTGCCACACATACTACATACTAAAAGCTGCCCACGCGATGTCCCGCTTCGTACACCTGCACGCCCACACGACCTATTCCCTGTTGGACGGTGCTTCGTCCATCTCCGGCACCATCGAGAAGGCCCTGGCCGACAATATGCCGGGTATTGCCATCACCGACCATGGCAACATGTTCGGTGCCTTTGAATTTGTGACCAAAGTCAACAAGGCCGGACTGAAGCCCATTGTTGGCTGTGAGTTTTATATCACGGACGACCGGCACAAGAAGCATTTCCGACGCGCAGAAGGTGAAAAGGACAACCGCCGGCACCAGTTGTTGTTGGCCAAGAATAAAACCGGCTACCACAATTTGGCCAAACTCACCTCCATCGGCTATATCGAGGGCATGTACGGCAAGTATCCGCGGATTGACAAGGAAGTACTGGCCAAATACAGCGAGGGAGTCATCGCCACAAGTTGCTGCCTGGCGGCCACCATTCCGAGTATGATCCTGCAAGGTGATATCGAAGGCGCCGAAAAAGAACTCCAATGGTGGATAGAAGTCTTTGGCGAGGACTACTATATCGAGCTGATGCGTCATAGCAATTTGGACGATGTGGACGGCACCGGCATGAGCCAGGAAGACGTCAACCGCGTCCTGATCGGCTTCGCCAAAAAATACAATCTCAAAATCATCGCCACCAACGACTCCCACTATCTCGAGGAAAAAGACGCCAAACCCCACGACGTCTTGCTGGCTATCAACACCGGCAGCATCGTGGAGGACACTTCCCGCTTCCGCTTCCCGAGCAATGATTTTTACTTCAAGACCACGGAAGAGATGCAAACTCTCTTCCATGACCTGCCCCAAGCGATCGAAAATACCCTGGAAATATTCGAAAAAGTCGAGCCCATCAGCCTGACGCGCGACATCTTGATGCCCCACTTCGCCGTCCCGCCCCAATTCAAGTCACAGAGCGAATACCTGCGCCATCTCACCTTCCAAGGGGCCAAAGTCAAGTATGGCGAACTATCAGAACAAGTGCGCGAACGCCTCGAACATGAGCTGCGCATCATCGAAGAGATGGGCTTCCCGGGCTACTTTCTCATCGTCCGCGACTTTATCAACGCCGCGCGCGAACTGGGCGTCTGGGTCGGCCCGGGACGCGGCTCCGCTGCCGGGTCGGCCGTGGCCTATGCACTGGACATTACCGATGTGGATCCCATCCGCTACCGGCTCCTGTTCGAGCGCTTCCTGAATCCGGAGCGGGTCACCATGCCGGATATGGACATTGACTTTGACGACGAAGGCCGCCAAAAGGTCATTGACTACGTCGTCCAAAAATACGGGCGTACCCACGTGGCCCAAATCATCACGTTTGGCACCATGGCGGCCAAGCTGGCCATCCGGGATACCGCCCGTGTCCTCGACCTGCCGCTCAATGATGCCGACCGGCTTGCCAAACTTGTCCCCACCAAGCCCAATACCAAACTCAAAACCATCCTGTTTGAGGACCTGACCGAGCTGTCCAAGAACCTGCCGAGCGATGACATCGCCAACATCAAGAAACTACGCGAGATCTATGAGGGGGACACCAAGGAGAGCGAAGTACTCAAAATGGCCACCTCCATCGAAGGCGCCGTCCGCACTACCGGCGTCCATGCCGCCGGTGTCATCATCGCACCGGACGATATCCGCGAGTACATCCCTGTCAAGACTGCCAAGGACTCGGATTTGTTTGTCACCCAATACGACGGCAAGTATGTCGAAGATGCCGGCCTGCTCAAGATGGACTTCCTGGGGCTCAAGACACTGTCCATCCTCCGCGACACCATTGACAACATTGTGGCGCGGCACGGCGAAGACCATCGCATTGACCTGAAAAAAATACCCTTCGACGACGAAAAAACTTACCAAGAAACCTTCCAACAAGCGCGCACCATCGGGATTTTCCAGTTTGAATCCGACGGCATGCGCAAGTATATGCGCATGATGAAGCCCAACGAGTTGGAGGACCTCATCGCGCTGGCAGCCCTGTACCGCCCGGGGCCGATGGACAATATTCCCACTTACGTGCGCCGCAAGCACGGCCAAGAACCAGTCAGCTATCCCCATCCCCTGCTGGAAGACATCCTAAAGCCCACCTACGGCATCATGGTCTATCAGGAGCAAATCATGCAGGCCGCCCAGATCATCGCCGGTTATTCGCTCGGACAGGCAGACATCCTGCGCCGTGCTATGGGCAAAAAGAAAAAGGAAGAAATGGCCCGCCAGCGGAAAACGTTCCTCGAAGGGGCGGCCAGGAAAGGCATCCCCGAAGACCAGGCCACTGCCATCTTTGAGGTAATGGAAAAATTTGCCTCCTACGGCTTCAACCGCTCCCACGCTGCCTGTTATGCCATCCTCGCCTATCAAACCGGCTATCTCAAAACCCACTACCCGGCCGAGTTTATGGCAGCGGTCATGACACACTCCAAAAGCGATTTGTCCAAGCTGCGTGTATTCCTGGACGAATGCCGCAACCTGGGTATCGAGGTACTAGGGCCTGATCTCAACCAATCCCAGGTCAACTTTACCGTCACGGAAGAAGGCAAGATTCGATTCGGTTTTTCCGCCCTTAAAGGTGTCGGCGAAGGACCCGCCGAGGCCATCGTTAGAGAACGTATGAAAAACGGCCCGTTTACCAGCCCGTACGATGTCGTCCGCCGCCTCCCCCTGCAAATGCTCAACAAGCGCGTCATCGAAAGCCTCGTCTATGGCGGCGCCTTTGACTTTTATCCCCAAATCAAACGCGAACAATACTTCGCCCCGAGCGGCAAATACGCCAGTTTCATTGAGCACTTGCTCAAATACGGCGCCGCCTGCCACCAGCAAAACAAGATGAGCACGCCTACCCTGTTTGGCGACTCCTCTGATATGCTCATCCCCGAGCCCGAAGTTCCCGACGCCGAAGCATGGAGCAACACACAAAAGCTCCTGCTGGAAAAAGAAGTGGCCGGCCTCTATCTGTCCGGCCATCCGCTTGATGTCTATCACGTCGAAATCAAGACCTTTGCCAATGCCACCATCGCACAACTGCTCAAATCCCAAAAACAGGTGCTCCGTGTGGCTGCTTATGTCACCGAAGCCAGGCACCGCGAAACCAAACGCGGCGATGGTTTTGGTATCTTCACCGTCGAGGATTATACCGATACCCTGACTTTCATGCTGTTTAGAGACGACTATAAAAAGTATAAACACCTGCTGGAAGTCAACGCCGGCGTTCTGCTGGAGGGGGCCATGCAAATAGACGCTTACCGCAACGAGACCGTCTTCAAGCCCATCAACATCTCATCGTTGGGTGGGTTACTCGAAGAAAAGACCCGGGATATCAGCCTTTATTTGCACGCCACCGACCTGACCAAAGAACTGGCCACCAATCTGGAACAGGTCTTCAAGAACCACCGCGGCAAGCAACAGGTGTACTTCGTGGTGCGAGAAGACCAAAACAGCGTCCAGCTCCGCTTCCTGTCCAAGAAGTACAAGGTCAGTATTAGCCCGGAGCTCATCGAAGCCGTCAAAGCCCTCAATGTACCCTTTAAGCTTTCCAAATGAAAACCGTCGAACTCGGGCACAAAGGCGAGGCCTTGGCCCGCCGTTTCTTACGGGACAAGGGGTACCGCATTGAGACATCCAACTGGCGATTTAAGCGGGCCGAAATTGACATTATCGCCCGTGCACCCGATGACACACTCGTATTCGTTGAGGTCAAAACGCGAAGCACCAATGCTTTTGGCGAGCCGGAAGTGGCCGTGGACGACCGCAAAAAAGCCCTTTTGGCTGCGGCCGCGGCAGCCTACATGGACGCCCACAATCACCAGTGGGCGTTCCGGTTTGACATTATCTCCATCGTCTGGCGCGCCAAAGGCCAATTTCACCTACGCCATTACGAAGATGTCTTTTTTCCGGGCATGTTTTGACCGGACAAGTCAGGCCCGTGCAGGCTCCAATGCCAATGCCACGCGCCCCCGCTCAGTGGCCCAGGCGATCGCGGCAAAGAGGAAATAAGATACAAGTGCCAAAGTCATCAGCGACATGGTGTCCTCCGCGGGCGGCAGTACGTACAGGTTGAGATAACCGGCCAGGAGCAGCAGCCCCAACAGTACGTATGGGCCGATTTTGCCCCACGAGGATACCACACGCGTTTTCCGCATATAAAAGCCAAAGCCCAGCAACAACAAAATCACTTCCGTGGCAAACGTCGCATTTTTGTAATTCCAAAGCCCAAAGCCCACCTTGGGCGAGGCATCGCTCCACAGCGGCAGATCCGGGGTATGTACGATCAGATCGGCAAACCAATGAGACACTAACCCAAGCGCCATCGCCCAAGCCACGGCCTTCGACCGGCTTTTGGACGGAAACACATACCGGAACAGCAGATAAAACAGCCCGCCCCACAGTATGGTCGCTAATAAGCCGTGTGTAAACGGATAATATTCCAAATCAAAATGCGTGGACGCCGTGTAGTGCGGCACGATTTTCAGCCGTTCAATGCCCATGTTGACAAACGGGAAAAACAAAATGTCCACAAACTGTGTCGCTATAAACAACAGCGCCAACGAAGTCTTCGGAACTGCACCTTTCAGCGCATAAGCAGGTGCATAATGTCCAATAAACATGTTTAGTTGGTTTTGATGGTGCCCGTAAAGATAATAAATCGGGCCAAATAAACGGTATAGCGGTTTAGCGGTGCGGTTCGACAGGCTCACCGCCCGTAGCGGTTTAGCGGTGAGCTTACTCCAAAAACTCCGGCATATCAGTTACTCCGGGATTTAGCCAAATAATATTTGGTTCCCGCCCATCCTGTTCAATTGTCCAGTGGTTCAATCGTTCAATTGATATGTATAAGTAACAGATATTCAGCAAGTTCAGTTGAACAGTTGAACGGTTGAACAATTTAACAAAAAGCCAGGCAGAAGA
>JALVEF010000083.1 GCA_027031185.1 Saprospiraceae bacterium | reverse complement strand
TAAGTTGAACAGTTGAACGGTTGAACAATTTAACAAAAAGCCAGGCAGAAGAAAATTTGGTTTACTCTCATGCAGGGTATTTTTTAGAGTAGACTCAGCAGTTTAACGGCCCCGCACTTGCTTGCTTTGCTATACTTGGGCTTTGCCCCTTCCCGCATAGGCTTGTTGCAAGATGCAGAAAGGGACAAAGCCCACACCTGGCATAGCAAGTAAGTGCGGGATATTTTTCATTT
Organism: Saprospiraceae bacterium; assembly: GCA_027031185.1. Classification (GTDB taxonomy): domain Bacteria; phylum Bacteroidota; class Bacteroidia; order Chitinophagales; family Saprospiraceae; genus HyVt-613. Next base: position 4,722 of record JALVEF010000083.1, on the reverse strand, counting down.
TTAATTTTTCATTTTTAATTAACCTCCTACCTTTGCGGGCGAAGCCGGCAAGCGGGCCGGCATCACCTAATCAATAGTCATCATGAACCTACACGAATACCAGGGCAAAGAGATCATCGCGCGCTACGGCGTGAAGATTCCGCGCGGCATTGTCGCATCCACCGTCGAAGAAGCGGTACAGGCCGCTACCGAACTGAAAAACCAAGGCGCCATCGGCTTTGTCGTCAAAGCCCAAATCCACGCCGGTGGTCGCGGCAAGGGCGGCGGCGTCAAGCTCGCTTCCACTATCGCCGATGTAAAGAAATACGCCTCTCAAATCCTGGGCATGCACCTTGTCACACCCCAGACGTCCAAAGAAGGCAAGCTCGTCCGCAAGGTGCTGATCCAGGAAGACGTCTATGTGGACGGCCCCTCCAAGCCGCAGGAGTTTTATATGAGCGTCCTGATGGACCGCGAACGCCACCGCAATGTCATCATCTACTCCCCCAAAGGCGGAATGAATATTGAGGAAGTAGCCGCCACTACACCGGAGCTCGTCTTCAAAGAATACATCCACCCGGGCATCGGCATCCGCCCGTTTCAAGCGTCCAAAATAGCCTTCAACCTGGGATTGAGCGGCAAGGCTTTCAAAGAAATGACCACCTTCGTCAAAGCGCTTTACAAGGCCTTCGCATCATCCGATGCCTCACTCTTTGAAATCAACCCCTGCTTTAAATCCGCGCAAGACGAAGTCATGGCCGTGGACTGCAAGGTCACCCTCGACGACAATGCGCTGTTCCGCCATCCGGACCTGGCCGCCATGTATGACCCCAACGAGGAGGACCCTACCGAACTGGAAGCCAAAAAATACAATCTCAACTACGTCAAACTCGACGGCAATATCGGCTGTATGGTCAATGGCGCCGGCTTGGCGATGGCCACAATGGACATGATCAAGCTCGCCGGCGGCGAACCGGCCAACTTTCTCGATGTCGGCGGCACGGCCGATGCCAAACGCGTCGAAAGCGGCTTCCGCATCATTCTTAAAGACCCCAACGTCAAGGCCATCCTCGTCAATATCTTCGGCGGCATCGTCCGCTGCGACCGCGTGGCCAATGGCATCGTCGAAGCCTACAAAAATATCCCGGATATTTCCGTTCCCATTATCGTCCGCCTGCAGGGCACCAACGCCGACCTGGCCAAGGAAATCATAGATGAGTCCGGGCTCAACGTCATCTCCGCCATTACACTCGAAGATGCCGCCAAAGCCGTCGCCGAAGTCACGGCCAAAGCCTGATGCATCTCGCTCACGGGACACAAAAAAAACGGGACGACCTCCCGTTTTTTTTGTGTCCCGTTCCATCCATCCCCGCCGGTACCGAGCAGTTCAACCCATAAGAGCATTGTTATATTTGTTTTCCTTCCATATTTTAACCGCTGCCTAAAAAAACGCTTACGCTTTCCATTTTTTCAAATTTGAAAAGGCACTCCCGGCTTATCTTTGTGGCGGTAGTTTTCTCATAGTATGTTTAGTTTCGCTCCTACATCCAGCTTCCCGCGATGTAGGAGTTTTTTATTGCCGGAGGCTTCCCGCTCGGTTGTAAGGTATTGATTATCAAAGACTTATCAGGCGACAGCCTGATACTCTTTTGATTTTCAGACGATTAGACAGAGACAGGAAAGCAGCCGCCCGTCCGGTTCAAAACTCCCACATTCCCCACAGTTTGAGAAAGAGCTGCGCGGTATTGAAGGCGTCGTCCAAGGCCCGGTGTTTAACGCCCTGATGTTCAAGGCCTTCGCGCTTCATAGCCTGCAAAAGTCCGGCGGCCTTGGGCAGGCGCCGGATGCGGCGGTACTGGATTTTCAGATCCAGGTACGCATCGAGCCAGTCCTCGTCCAGACGATTGGCGCGGCATTCACGGAGTAAAAATTCCATGTCCTTTTTGCCCCAGGCGCACAGGCGGTAGTCCTCGTCCAAATCGAGCCAATGCCAAAAATGCTCCACGACCGTGGCAAAGTGCGGCGCCCGGTTGATATCCGGCTGCCGGATACCGGTCAGACGCTTGCAGTACAGGGAGAGCACCGGATGCGCCACCGGGCGCACCAAACTGACAAATTTGTCGGTGACGGTGCCGAAGTCATCTATTTTGTAGGCGCCAATTTCGATGATCTCCGGCTCCATGCCGGGTGGACGGCCTGCCCAGCAAGTGGCTTCCAGGTCAAAGACGATAAAATTCACGGTCTCACTTTGCCGCAAAGATACGTTTTACAACAAAAGCGGTCGTGGCACCGCTGCAAGCGGATAATATGTACCTTTGCCGCATGAAAAAGCGGGTGGAAGAAATCACGCCTTACGACAACGGGCGGTCCAAAAAAGAGCAGGTGCGCACCATGTTCGACAATATTGCGGGCACGTATGACCTGCTGAACAGGAGCCTGTCGCTGGGCATTGACAAGCGGTGGCGCAAGCGGATGATCCGCGAAATAAAAAGAGAGACGGTGCACGACGTGTTGGATGTGGCCACAGGGACAGCGGACGTGGCCGTGCAAATCGCAAGTGCCATCAGCGATGCCCGTATCACCGGCGTAGATTTGTCCGAGCAGATGCTCCGCATCGGGCGGGAGAAAGTACACAAACACGGGCTGGCGGACCGCATCCGGCTCCGGCAGGCAGATGCCGAGCAGTTGCCCTTTGATACCGCTTCATTTGATGCGGTCACCGTAGCTTTCGGCGTGCGCAATTTCGAACACCTGCACCGCGGTCTGACCGAAATGCACCGCGTCTTGCGCAAAGATGGACGGATTTTTGTACTGGAATTCTCACGGCCACGCACCTTCCCGGTCAAACAATTATTTGGCCTGTACTTTCGTTACATACTGCCGATGGCCGGGCGGATGGCTTCCCGCGACAAGCGCGCTTATGCCTATTTGTTTGAATCGGCAACGGCCTTTCCCGAGCGCGCGGCTTTTGCGGGGATATTGGAGGGCGCCGGATTTCGCGAAGCGAAGTTTTATCCATTAAGTTTTGGGATATGCAGCTTGTACATTGCAAAAAAATAATCGCCATTTGGGCACTGATGACCGCCGGTGCGGCCTTGTCTGCCCAAAGCAGCAACTACAATTATCTGGACTTCCAGCACAAGCCCTATTATTTCGGGGTGACACTCGGTATCAACAAGTCCGACTACGCCGTTTTCCGCTCCAAGGACTTTATCGGCAACGACTCCATCAGCCGGGTCGAGAGCGTGCGCGGGCCCGGCTTCAACCTGGGCATTGTGACCAATCTCAAAATCGGCGACTACTTTGACCTGCGCCTCTTGCCTACCCTGTCGTTTGCCGAGCGACGCCTGGAATACACGCCGCCCAAAAGTGGGCCGGTGCGCCAACGCAAGATCGGGGCCGTATTTGTAGAAGTTCCCTTCCAAGTGCGTTTCAAATCGGAACCGTACCACGACAAACGGGCGTTTGTCGTGGCCGGGGTCAAGTATGCCTTTGACGTGGCCAACGAGAGCAAGACGCGTCAAGCCGACGAACTGGTGCGCGTCGCGCCCACGGACTTCTCCATTGAAGGCGGTGTCGGCATGCAGTTTTTCTTCCCCTTCTTTATCTTCTCGCCCGAGATCAAGTACTCCCACGGCATCAGCAATGTGCTGCTCTTCAATAGTGCCCTGGAACAGTCCACCGTGTTGGACAAGGTGCTGTCCCGCACTTTCACCATTTCTTTCCACTTTGAGGGATAGCGGGCCGCCCGGCATGCGATATTTATTCGTAACTGTTTAGGTACCCGCTGTTTTTGCCCTGAAACTTTGTCAGTTGACTGGGGCTAAAGCCCCGGTTGTTTTTTGGCACTTTTGTCCGTTGGCTGAAGCCAACGGCAAAGTCGGCTGAAGCCAACGGCAAAGTCGGCTAAAGCCGATGGCAATGCAGAGCAAGGAAACTACAGTCACAGGTTCAGATAATCTTTCCAGTTCCGCCGACAGAAATGCCGAACACCTTCCCGCTCGCCGGCACACCACTTGTACCAAATAAGAGACGGGCACGCATTTACTAAATCCTGACAGGCTACCGTTGACCTGGGGGCGCTGAGCCTATCGAAGCGGCAGCTTGGTCCTTGGACCATTGACCTTGGACCGTAAGTTTATCGGGGCTCCGCCCCGATGGGGTTACTTCCGACCGATCACCCACGGTGGCGCTGGAAAGAGCGGTTCAGATGATTTCAGCCACCACAAAGATGCTGCCGGTGACCACGATCAAATCGTCTGCCCGGGCACGCATACGCGCTGCTTTGAGTGCCTGTCGCACCGACGAATAGGCACGCCCCGGCAGATTCCTCGCGCGCGCCAGCGCGCAAAGTCTCTCTGCATCCATACCGCGCGGGATATTCGCCTTGGCGCAATGATAAAAATCTGCCCTGGGCAGGAGTTCAAACAAGTAATCCGGCTCTTTGTCGCGGACGGTGCCCAGGACATAAAAAAGACGGTTGTATCGCATCGCTTTCAACGTCCGGGCGAGCAGGGCAATGCCGTGGCGATTGTGGGCGCTGTCCGCCAGCACGCGCGGGGCACGGGAGAGCCAGGTCCACCGGCCGATGTAGCCGGTCAGTTGCTTTAATTCCTTAAAAGCGCCGGCCCGCAGCGGGGGCAACACCGGGGAATTCGCATCGCGCAATACCTGATAGGCGGCGGTGGCTGTAATCAAATTGGCCGGCACAAACGGCCCGGCAAAATCCGTCTCCACCCGCAG
>JALVEF010000082.1 GCA_027031185.1 Saprospiraceae bacterium | reverse complement strand
TACCAAAGGCAGACGCAAAAAGGGCATTTTAGCACAAAAACAAGGAGTGCTCAAACAGTTACAAACCAAAAACAGGGGCAAAAAGGCCATTTTAGCGCAAAAACAGCGGGTACCTAAACAGTTACGTGTTTCTTACGGACGTATTTGGTCAAAATGACGATGCGCTGACCCTCGACCTTTCCTTCGATCTGTTCGGGATTGCCGGCCACCAGGCTGATGCGTCGGACGGCTGTGCCCCGTTTGGCCGTGAAACCCGCGCCCTTGACTTTCAGATCCTGTGTCAGGATGACCGTGTCGCCCGCTTGCAAGATGGCCCCGTTGGCATCACGATGCGGCTCCTCGTCCGACAGCGACTCCGCCCAGGCCCGCGTCTCGTCATCCAGGTACAACATATCCGCCAATTCATCCGACCAGCCCTCGCCCTTCAGGCGCTGGAGCAGCCGCCAGGCCAATACCTGTACGGCAGGAACCTCGCTCCAGGCGCTGGTATTCAGGCAGCGCCAGTGCGCGGCATCCGTCTGTCCCGGTGTCTCTATCAGCGTGATGCACGTGTCACATAAATACGCATAATCGCTCGCCGACTCATGTCGGGGAGGGGGCACCGCATAGACGCAAAGACGCGCCGTCGCCCCACACAACTCGCAGGCGTTGCCGCTGCGCGCTTGCAATTCACTTTCAAACTTCATGGTATCTGTTTAGCGGTCCTAACTATCCAGGTTCCCCGTTTTAGCACAAAAACAGCGGGTACCTAAACAGTTACAAACATAAAAGCCGTCAAAGCTACGTTTTTTCGACAATTTGGCGTTTTTTCAAGAGCCGGATTTGCGCGGGGCGAAAAAACCGTCTATCTTGGCACATCGTTTTAGACAACCCATAACAGATATGAAACCCTTATTCGCCCTCCTCTTCCTGTTGTTTGCCTCCGCGGTCTCCGCACAGACGCTTTTCACCTTCGGCACCACCACGGATCCCGAAGATTTGCAGACCCAACTCGATGGCCTCAATGAAGTGGGCATCAATGCCACTGTGAAAAATAATTCAACGGATACCCTGAACCTGACCTGGGTGCGCGAAGAAGTCACCATGCCGTCGGGGTGGACCAGCACGGTATGTGATTTGAAATTTTGCTACCTGTCTCACGTCTCCACCCAGACCTTCCCCATTGCGCCCAATGTCTCATCCAATGGCTTCTCTGTCCATGTACAACCGGCGGATGATACTTCTGCAATGGCCGTCGTCAAGATTGATATGTTTGTACAGGGAGACACCACCACAAAACAGACCATCAACTTCATTTATAGCAAGACCGTGGCCAATCACACCGTGGCCATTCCCGCCACCGGCATTTACCCCAATCCGGCCCTGTCTTACTTCCGCGTGCAGGGCAGTGACACCCGCATCGCCCGCTTGCAGATCTATAATGTCCTGGGCGTAAAAGTCGCCGACGAAGCCTTTACCGGTTCCCGCGTAGATGTCTCCTCGCTCAATCCCGGCATGTACTTCGTGCGTCTCCTGGACAAGCAAAATCGCGTGCTGGTCACCTATCGCCTGCGAAAAAATTAAACGACCGGTTTTTTTGTTCCGGTGATTTGCACCTGATTATCAATGCCTTACAAAAACCAGGTGGCAAACTCCGGAAATAGCTGCGTTTGCACAAAGAAACCTGAATATGGACATTCTCTTTCTCCTGGCGATGATGTGTTTGGCCGCCTTTATGATATTGGCGATTTACGACGGCCTCTACTTGCACATTTGGAAGTATGAGCTTTTCAATCATACCGAAAGCCGGTTTGAACACCGGACGCACACCGTTCGCGCTATGCTATTCCCCCTGATCTTGTGGCTGCTTTTTGTAGAGTCCGGGCGCCCCGCCTTCCAGCTTGGCCTTGCCCTGGTGCTGACAGACCTGGTCGTGCTCGGAGTGGACGCGTATTCCGAGAAGGACAGCCGGCGGTTTATGGGCGGCCTGCCCCGCTGGGAGTACATCATTCATCTGTTTGCCAATGCTTTCCACTTCGCGGCCATCGTCCTGATCGTAGCCACCAGGCTAAAGATCGAAGCCTCCGGCTTGATTTATTCCACCGCTTTTTTGCAGCGCCACGCCTTCCGCCTGATACAGCTCATTGCCGTCAATCTGCTGCCCGGTGCCATACTCCTTGGCCTGATTCATCTCCTGTTGGCTTCGGATACAGGCAGACGTCTTTGGAACAAGACCCGACCGAAAATTACCTGCTGCTGATAGCCACTCCGGCAGCCAGCGGCTTTGTCCGCTGCTGACCCGGGCCGTAAATCACCCGTTGCCATGAAAATCTTTGTCATTGACTTCTCCAAAAATCCATCGCTTGTCGAAATGTGCAGGCAAAACGGGCACATCGTCGAATACGAGCACAAAGACGGCGCAGCCGCCTATAAAAACACAAAAGTATTCATGCCCGATATCATCGTCGTCAACTATGCCGAAAAACCATCCCACGGACGCCTGACCGCTCAAAAGATCCACCAACGAAAAATGACATCCCCAATACCCATCTACTTCATTGACGGACAAGACAGCGAAAACGAGAAAATAAAAGACTTCGGCACCCCGGCTACAAAACAAGAATTGTCGGCATTATTATCTTCTTCAGGAGACTTTGTTGTACGAATAGGTAGGGCTTCCTTAAAAAGTCGCCAACACTCAGGGCAAAGAGCCCTTTCGGGATCGTAACTGTTTAGGTGCTCCTGTTTTTAGCGCAAAACAGCGAGTACCTAAACAGTTACAGCAAATCTTTGATTTGCACCCCTTTTCTCAACGCGTTGGAATCGGAGTACACCTCCCGCTTACCACCCCGATCGGTTTGCCAAACCTACCTCGTCTATACATCGCATCCAACCCGCTTATGGCTTCCCCCGTAAAAAAGGCCTACATTTGCCCACCAAAACCAATCCGAATGGCGGTCAAAGACAAACCGGTCATCCACTACAAGCGCGGACGCCTGTCCAAAAGCCTGCTGCGTGAATTATACCGCGACCTGCTGTGGCCCCGTCTCATCGAGGAGAAAATGATCAATCTCCTCCGCCAGGGACGCATCTCCAAATGGTTCTCCGGCATTGGTCAGGAAGCCATCGCCGTCGGGGTCACCAAGGCCCTGGAGCAGGACGAATTTATATTCCCTATGCACCGCAACCTGGGCGTATTTACCACGCGCGGCATCCCGTTGGTCCGTCTGCTCGCCCAATGGCAGGGCAAGGAGGCCGGTTTTACCCATGGACGCGACCGTTCCTTCCACTTCGGTGCACCGGAATACGGCATTGTGGGCATGATTTCCCATTTAGGCCCCCAGCTGTCCCTGGCCGGCGGCGTCGCTCTGGCCAACAAACTAAAACGCGAACAAAAAGTGGCCGTCGCCTTCACCGGTGATGGCGGCACCAGCCAGGGGGAGTTCCACGAAGCGCTCAACGTGGCTTCCGTTTGGGACCTGCCCGTAATCTTTATCATCGAAAACAACGGCTACGGTCTTTCCACGCCCGTCAGCCAGCAGTACAAAGTCAAGCAACTTGCCGACCGCGCCGCCGGTTATGCCATGGAGTCCTTTGTCCTGGACGGCAACAATATCCTGGAAGTCTATTCCACTGTGCGCAAGCTCGCCGCGTCCATCCGCAAACGGCCGCGCCCTGTGCTGATTGAGTGTATGACTTTCCGCATGCATGGCCACGAGATGGCCTCCGGCACCAAGTATGTCCCCCGGAAACTTCTCCAGGAATGGAAAAAGCGCGACCCTGTTGACAATTATGAACGCTTCCTGCTCCGGGAGCATATCCTGACACCGGACGAAGTCAAAGACTTGCGCGCCCAAATCAAGGACGATATTAATCGCGCCGTCAAAGAAGCCGACACACTCCCGCCTGTGACAGCCGACACACATAAGGAACTTCGCGATGTCTTCGCGCCCTTTCAACAGGAAGTGGTGTCGCCTAACGGCGAACAAAGGGAGATGCGTTTTGTGGACGCCATCGCCCAGGGACTCGATCAGGCGATGCAGCGACACGACAACCTCGTCCTCATGGGGCAGGACATCGCCGGCTACGGGGGCGTCTTCAAGGTCACCGAAGGCCTCCTCGACAAATACGGCCCGGAGCGCGTGCGCAATACCCCACTGTGTGAGAGCGCCATCATCGGCAATGCCCTCGGCCTCAGCATTCGCGGGATGAAGGCTATGGTCGAAATGCAGTTTGCAGACTTCGTCACTGTCGGCTTCAATCAGATCGTAAACAACCTGGCCAAGGTACACTATCGCTGGGGCCAAAATGCCGATGTCGTCATCCGGATGCCCACCGGCGGTGGCATGGCCGCCGGGCCATTCCACTCCCAGTCCAACGAAGCCTGGTTCTTTCACACACCCGGACTCAAGATATTCTACCCATCCAATCCGGCCGATGCCAAGGCACTTTTGTTGGCCGCCTTTGAAGACCCCAACCCCGTACTCTTCTTTGAGCACAAGGGCTTGTATCGCTCCATCAAAGGCCACGTCCCCCAAGCTTATTACACCATCCCCATTGGCAAGGCGCATACCGTCCGCACAGGCGACGATGCGGTCATCATCACCTACGGCATGGGGGTACATTGGGCCACGGCGGCTGTGGAGCGGCTCCGGCTCAATGTCGAGATTCTGGACCTGCGCACGCTGGCCCCCCTGGACTACGGTGCCATTGACGCCGCCGTCAAAAAGACCAATCGCGTGCTCATCCTCCACGAAGACACACTTATCGGCGGCATCGGGGCCGAACTGGCCGCCTACATCACCGCACACTTGTTCGAGTACCTGGATGCCCCCGTCCTGCGTGTGGCTTCACTGGACACACCCATTCCGTTTGCTCCCACCCTCGAAAAACAATTTATGGCAGTATCCCGTCTGGACGACGGGCTAAAGAAACTCTTAGTGTATTGATTTTGCACTCTACGATGTTTTTTTGCACAAA
>JALVEF010000081.1 GCA_027031185.1 Saprospiraceae bacterium | reverse complement strand
TCTTCCGGTGTATATATGAGATATTTGACCTTGCGGTCAATGAGTTTTTCCACCTTCGCCGTCAACTCGGCCAGGTACTGTCTGTCCAGATTACCTACAAAGAGCAAATCTATGATACCCGTATCGTTGCCGCGCGCCAAATCGCCGACCAGAAATACTTGCTTCACATCGCCGAGGCGTTCTATGACCTCGTCAATGATCTTACTCAAACCGACGTGCTTGATGAGTATCTTGTGGATCTGCTCAAACAGCGGATGCTTGACATTGGCCCGGAACATCTTCTTATTTCCGTCGCTGTACGCATCCAGCAGACCAGCTTTCTCAAAGCGATTGAGCTCCAACCGGATGGCATTGGATGACTCGCCAAACTCGGCGGCCAGCCCCCGCAAATAAGCCGTCGTCTTGCTGTTGAGGAAAAACTTCAGCAAGAGCTTGATGCGTGTCTTCGATGATATGAGTGCCTCAATCATATATGAGTAGCAAAACTACTCGTTTTTAATTATACCAGCAAGGAAATCAGGAAAAATTTCGGTAAATGCCTCATTCCGGCTGTTCCAGGGCCTCCCTGACAACCTTCCGCCCCAACAACCAAAGCACCATCAAGAACCCACCCAAGAAGGCACCGATAATCGCCGCCTTCACCAATGAATTCGGCACCGGCTCCAAAGGCGCAAACGGCACGTCAATCGGCTGGATAAACGGCGTCTGCTGCTTGAGCACATAATTGGCCATCTCCTGGTTTTTCAAGGCCTCTGCCCAGGCCAGACGAAGCGCGGTGATTTCGTTTTGGAGTTGCTGCTCACGCACTTTGATTTTATTCAGGTAGATGCCACGGTTTTTGTCTCGAAACTGCGCCAGCGCGTATTCCTTTTGCGTGAGCACCGAATAAATGGAATCCGTCTTGGACTTGAGAATTTCAAACGTGGACTCGGCCTTTTCGGTCGATTTGAGGATATAGTAGCCGCTCAAGTGTTCAAAAATGGACTTGACCAACGCCAACGACAGGTCCGCCGATTCGGTCTTGGCCGACAGCGTCATAATACCGGAATCTTCATCCGCCGATGAAGTAAAGAGTTGATTCTTCGTTTTCTTGCCACCCACAATCTTAGCGATCACGGCCTTGAGTGCCTTCCGTACGGCCAGTGAGTCCTGCCCGGGACGGCCAAAAGCAAAGTCGGTCAGGTGGTTTTCCGGCTTCTTCCAGGATTTGCGCTTCCGAAACTCATACAATTCAATGATGTGATTGCCGATCAAATCCGTCTTTCCATCCACGTCCGCCGTATCCAGCACGACAGCCTTCATGATGCGCATGGACTTGGACAGGGAGAGAATCTTTTGCAGATTGTACTCGCTGCCGGCACCACCAAAACCAAACTTACTCAGAATGCCGGCCACCGCTCCACCACCGCCGTTGTCCTCATCCACCATAAAGGTCAAGGTCGCCTGATATTCGGTCGGCTTGAGCAAGCTCCGGGTCACAAACAGCGCCGCACCCACAAGACCGGCTATGAGAATACGCGATCTGCGAGCCCACAGGTAGGCCCACATCTCCTTGATCTTCAGAATAAGCTCTTTGAGCGTGATCTCGTCATCCTCTATATAATATGGCGTCTGCTTGTCTTGCTCCATGAATTTTACATTCCAAGTAACTGTTTAGGTGCTCCTGTTTTTAGGGATAAAATAGGCATTTTTGTGCCTACCGAAGCTAAAATTTTCGATGTGTAGCAGCGCTACATGAGAAAATTTTGGCAAAGGTAGGTGCAAAAAGGGCATTTTAGCGCAAAAACAGCGGGTACCTAAACAGTTACCATTCCAAGGCAAAGGTAAGAAAATATGCACGGAAATACAGACAGGCGGAATGGCCACGCCTAGAAACACACCCACCCGATCGGGTCATCAGGTGAACATCTGCCATCTCACGCCCGATGTACCCATCGCTCCAAAGGAGCGAAATCTTTCCCCTTCACTACACCCGAAAACGGGAGAATTGGCTCATGAAAATGGAGTGGCCTCTGCCTTTTATGCCATCCGGCCGTGGCACTTCTTATACTTCTTGCCGCTACCACACGGGCACGGGTCATTGCGGCCGATTTTCGGACCGGTATGGACGACAGTCTCCTGAACGGGGCGCTCACGACCGGCTTGCTGCGCAGCCTGCCGGGCCGCGCGCTGCGTGTCCGTCATCGAAGGATGAGACTCCGTCACCCGCTTCGGGGCCTGTTGGCGCGCCTCGCGGATGCGGTTTTCATCCATTCCCTCCAGTGTGGCCCGCATCAGATAGGACACGACGGAGGAATTGATCTTGTGGATGACCTGCTCAAACAGATTGTAGGCCTCCATCTTGTAAATAACCAGGGGATCCTTTTGCTCAAAAGAGGCCGCTTGAGATGCATCCTTCAGCTCGTCAATATTGCGCAAATGGTCTTTCCAGTGCTCATCAATGAGGGCCAACGTGGCCACCTTTTCAATGTCCAAAGGGATAGATTCGCCATCGGTAGTAATGGCATCATCAATATCCACCGCAATGGGCAATTCGCGTGAGCCGGCATCTTTCAGGGGCACCAGCACCCGCTTGTATCTGTCGCCGTGCTGTTCTTTCACGTCCTTGATGAAAGGCAGGAGGAGGGCTTTCAGCCGGTTTTTCTTGGCCTCGTACGCCTCCGTCACCTGCTCGAGCAGACGCTCCGCCAATTGTGCCTCGTCCATGGCGGCAAATTCCTCTTCCGTCACTTCGGGGGTGAGCCCAAAGGATGCCAGGATATCCACCTTGAATTGATTATAGTCATTGGTTTGCTTGGCGTACGCCGTGATGTTGTTGACCAGGGCGATGACCATGTTGTGAATGTCCACGGACAGCCGTTCGCCATACAGTGCGTTGCGGCGCTTTTTGTAAATGGCCTCCCGTTGGATATTCATGACGTCATCATACTCGAGCAAGCGCTTGCGGATACCATAGTTGTTTTCTTCCACCTTCTTCTGGGCGCGCTCGATGGACTTGGTCACCATGGAGTGCTGGATGACATCGCCTTCCTTATGGCCCATCTTGTCCATCAGCGCGGCGATCCGTTCAGACTGAAACAAGCGCATCAGCTTGTCCTCCAGTGATACAAAAAACTGGGAGGAGCCGGGGTCTCCTTGCCGGCCGGAGCGCCCGCGCAACTGCCGGTCCACGCGGCGGGATTCGTGACGCTCCGTACCGATGATGGCCAGGCCGCCCGCCTTCTTCACCTCTTCGGTAATTTTGATATCCGTACCGCGGCCGGCCATGTTGGTGGCGATCGTCACCTTGCCGGGCAGGCCGGCTTCGGCGACGATTTCCGCTTCCCGCTGGTGGTGCTTAGCGTTGAGCACATTGTGCGGGATGTGGCGAAGCTTAAGCATCCGGCTCAGCTTCTCGGAAATATCCACAGACGTGGTACCAACGAGCACCGGGCGACCGGCCTCCACGAGCCGGTTGATTTCCTCAATGACCGCCTTGAATTTTTCGGCTTCCGTCTTATAGACCAGGTCTTCCATATCCTTGCGGATGACGGGCTTATTGGTCGGTATGACGACGACGTCGAGTTTGTAAATTTCCCAGAACTCACGCGCCTCGGTCTCCGCCGTACCGGTCATACCGGCCAGTTTGTGGTACATCCGGAAATAGTTCTGCAGCGTGATGGTGGCATACGTCTGCGTGACGTCACCGATCTTCACATTTTCTTTGGCTTCGAGCGCCTGGTGCAGCCCGTCGGAATAGCGCCGGCCCTCCATCATCCGGCCCGTCTGCTCATCCACGATTTTGACCTCGCCGTCCATGACGACATAGTCCTCGTCTCTTTCAAACAGCGTATAAGCCTTGAGCAGCTGATGCAGAGAGTGGAGCCGTCGGGATTTGATGGAGAAGTCCTGAGCCAAAGACTCGCGCGCCTTAGCCTTTTCATCCTCGGACATGGTTGTATTGCTCTCTATCTCCATCATGGCCGTTGTGATGTCGGGCATGTTGAAGAAGTCCGGATCGCTGGTGAGCTTAGAGAGAAATTCCAGTCCTTTGTCCACCAATTCCACCTGCCGGTTCTTTTCGTCAATGACGAAGAGCAAGGGCGCATCGGCGATGTGCATGTTCTTGGACTTCTCCTGCATGTAGTAGTTCTCGGCCTTTTGGAGCTCTACTTTTACGCCTTCCTGGCTGAGGAACTTAATCAGGGGGCGGTACTTGGGCAGCCCGCGATAGGCACGGAGCAGCGCCAGGCCGGCCTGGCCTTCATTGACGCCCACTTCCCCGGCCGCAAATAGTTTTTTGGCCTCGTTCAGGTAGCCGGTGACAATACGCCGCTGCTCCTGGATGAGTTTTTCGACGTGGGGTTTCAGGTGGAGGTATTCCTGGTCTTCCGCCCCTTTCTCAATCGGGCCGGAAATGATCAGCGGCGTCCGGGCATCGTCAATCAACACGGAGTCCACCTCGTCAATGATGGCATAATGGTGCTTGCGCTGCACGACTTCATCCAGAGAGACCACCATATTGTCGCGCAGGTAGTCGAAGCCGAATTCATTGTTGGTTCCGAAGGTAATATCCGCACGGTAGGCCGCTTTGCGCCCCTCGGAGTGGGGTTTGTAGTTGTTGATACAGTCCACCGTCAGGAGTAGAAACTCATAGATCGGGCCGACCCACTCGCTGTCACGGCGGGCGAGATAGTCGTTGACGGTGACCACGTGCACGCCCTCGCCGGCGAGTGCATTGAGATATACGGGCAGGGTGGCCACGAGCGTCTTACCTTCACCGGTGGCCATCTCGGCGATCTTTCCGTCGTGCAGGACCATACCACCGATGAGTTGGACATCGTAGTGGACCATGTTCCACTTGATATGGCCGCCCGCGGCTACCCACTCATTGTGCCATATCGCTTTGTCCCCCTGTATCTCTACATGTGATTTGCGGGCCGCCAATGCCCGGTCGTGGTCAGTGGCCGTGACTTCCAGCGTTT
>JALVEF010000080.1 GCA_027031185.1 Saprospiraceae bacterium | reverse complement strand
GTCGCCGAAGTCCCAGCTGACCGTGCCGTTGGTGGCGGTGGAGGTAAAGTCCACGGTGCCGCCGCTGACGGTGAAGGTAAATCCGGCGATGGGCAGGCCCTGGACGGTGATGTAGCCCGCTTTGGTGATGGTGTCGCTGCCGGCACAATTTGTTACAATTAAGGTCACATTATAGGAGCCCGGGGATGAGAATGAAACCGTAGGACTTTCTGTTGTGGAGGAGGCGGGACTTCCTCCTTGGAATAGCCATTGATAAGACACGGGGTAGCCGGATGACTGGTTTTGAAATTGTACAGTCAGCGGGGCACAACCGGATGTTACATCGGCGGTGAAGTCAGGAATTGGAATACTGTCCAAACAAATGTAAGCAATGTAGCCGTCAAAATTAGCACCGTAGCTTTGATCAAATGCGCTTGAAGTGACGGGTAAATCTGCCGAATAGGTTCGTCCGGAAAAATAGATATTGTCTCCGGCATCTACTACAAGGCCGGGGCCCACCTGGTCAAAATCTGTGCCCCCATAGTAGGTTGCCGCTTCGACTTGAGTTAGGTCTGAAGTCAATCGCGCCAATACTGCATCTCCACCGCCCGTATGTGTGGATGAAACGGCCCCCGGCGATACGGGAAAATCGGTAGATGAGCTGAGCCCTCCTACAATGATTTTTCCTTGTGAAGTAGTTGCGATCGCATAAGCCTGGTCAAACACATCGCCTCCCAGGAGCGTACTTGCGGTCAACAATGTCAAGTCAGCTGAAAAAGTGCTGATGATGATATCCGTACCACCATCCAAAGTGGTGTCATAAGCGCCCGCAGTCACAGGATAGTCTGGGGATGTCGTCCAGCCTACCGCAAAAATTTCGCCACTCGTGGTGACGAGTAACTCCTCGACGTGTTCCAGCCCACTGCCACCAATATATGTGGCTCCCAAAGCGGAAGACAAGTCGTGCGCAAGCGCAAATAAAAATCCGTCAAAATCGCCATTGGCAGAAACATCAAATCCCGGTAAGGATTGGGTTAGATCGGTGGACTGTGTCCAACCGCCGATGACGATGTCACCTCCGGGCAATAACTTTATGTCGTTGGGCTGGTCCCAGTCAGACCCGCCTACATAAGTGGAAGCTGTCAGTGTACTCAGGTCAGTGGAGAAGCTGCTGACGAAGCCATCAATACCTCCATTGTATGTGGTGGCATAAGCGGCTGCGGTGACGGGGAAGTCGGTGGATGATGTGTTGCCTGTGATGAAAACCTCCCCGGTAGAAAAGACGATGCCCTGGGCATATTCGTCGGCGGTGCCGCCGAGATAGGTGGATGCTGAAAGCGTGGATAAGTCCGATGTGAAGACGGCAGCAAAACCGTCTGCTCCTCCTTGGAATGTAGTTGCAAACGCACCGGCGGTAATAGGGATGTCTGGGGAGAAAGTGTGGCCTGTGAGATACACATTGCCGGCTGGATCGAGATCCAAGTCATTGAAGAAATCATCATTGACTCCACCGAAGTAAGAGGCGCTCAGTACCATGCTTAGGTCCGGCGAGATGATGGCCACAAAACCATCAAAGGCGCCGGCCCCGGTCATATAGGCTCCTGCCTGTGTGGGGAAGTCAGATGACTTGGTCCAGCCGGCCACGACGAGATTACCGGCAGCGTTTTGTTTCATCTCCATGACTTGGTCCCAGTCGTCGCCGCCCAGGTATGTAGCTGCCAACAAGGGGTCAATAATCACTTGATAATCAGGGTTGTAAGTGCCCAATCTGAAGCCATATTCTGTGTCTGATATGATCTGATATTTCACCGGAATTTCTACGGTGTGACCGTCAATGATTTGGTAGGCATAAGGCGCTGAAAAGGTGAGCTTGCCTGCCGGTGTCGTCACATTCAGCCGGCCATCCGGGGTAGAGGTCATGGCTTGGGCTCCTTCCAAATGAAGGCGGATTTGTTCGGGTGAACGGTGTGGCTCCACAATAAAAACTTTCTCCACATTGCGGCCCCTGGCGATGAGGCGCACGCTGATGCCGGGCCAAACTTCGCTCATCAGAATATCACGATAGGTCGCGACCTTCCGTGTCCATCCGCCAGGATGGCAACCTTTGAAAAAATGTGTTTTGGTGGGAGCGTGATGTAGGCCTTTGATTTGGGGCCTATGTGTGCCCAAAAAAGCCTCCTTTAAGACAAATCGTTTGCGGTTGTTGTCAGTGGTAAACTCGTAAAATAGCTCACCATTTCGAGTCAGATACATTTGGCCGGTGAGTGTGCGTGCGACAAAACGCACCTGACGGGGCCATTGGCCATTATTTTCTATCCAGGGGATAGCTGTTAGTGCTTGTGGAGCGCTAATGGCCTCGCGGCTTTTTCCGTCGGCGGACGGAAAAAGGATGAAAAGTACAGGGAGCCACAAAAGGAAATAGAAGTCCCTAAGTGAATAGTTCATAGTGCTTATAGTGTTCCACACCGGTTGTGGAGGGACTTATCCGGTGGTGATTGTTTGTTGTTTAGGTACACGACGCAACGGCGCGTGCCCGCCAAACATGTCTTCATTCGGGGGAAGGGTGGAATAGATTACTATAAGGGGAAGGCCGTGATGTTGAAAGTACTGTACAAAAGTAAAGTCAAGATTGGTAAAAAGCCACTGAGTGGGGCCAAAATACACTCTTCACGGTAGGGCATGGATTAGAGAAAAAGCTATACCGACAAAAGACCTTGGGAAAGGCAGATGGGTTTTGTATCTTTACGCGGGCTTGTGAAGGAGCAAGTTTACATAGGCTGGCGCCTATGTGAGGAGTATGCGCATTTTCAGTAACGGCTTAGCTGCCTGCTGTTTTTGCGCAAAAATGGCTGTTTGTAACTGTTTTATGCCACTAAACAGGGATACCCATTATCAAAACCAAAGCTGATGAGTCAATACAGTATTAAGAGTTTGGCGGAGTACTTTGATGTGTACCGCAAATCGGTGTCCGATCCGGAACGTTTTTGGGCGGAGATAGCGGAGGAGCATTTTGAATGGCACCGCCTATGGGATCGGGTGCTATATTGGGATCCGGTCAAACCGGAGGTCAGGTGGTATGATGGCGCCCGGCTGAATATCACGGAAAATTGTCTGGATCGTCACCTTCGACGGCGTAAGGATCAAGCGGCGATCATTTTCGAACCGAACGACCCGGACAGTCCGGCCGTCACGATTACTTATGGAGAATTGTACGAGCGTGTCAATGCCTTTGCCAATGTGCTCAAGTCACAAGGAGTAGGGAAAGGCGACAGGGTGTGTATTTATTTGCCCATGATACCGGAATTGGCGGTGGCGGTGCTGGCCTGTGCGCGGATAGGAGCTATACATTCGGTGGTTTTTGCGGGATTTTCGTCCCAGGCCCTGGCTTCGCGTATAGCGGATGCCGATTGCAAGCTGGTGATAACGGCTGATGGTTCTTATCGTGGCGCGAAGACTATTGACCTGAAGCGGATAGTAGATGTGGCGTTGGAGTCTTGTCGAGGGGTTGAGCGGGTTTTGGTCGTAAAGCGAGTGGGGACGGAGATAGAGATGAAACAGGGCCGGGATCTATGGCTGGCTCCGCTGCTGGCGGAGGCACCAAAGACCTGTGAACCGGAGGTGATGGATGCGGAGGATCCCTTGTTTATACTATATACATCGGGCTCAACGGGCAAGCCGAAGGGGATGGTGCACACTTGTGCGGGATATATGGTCTATACCGCCTATACTTTTAAGAATATTTTTGCGTATCGCGATGGTGATGTCTATTGGTGTACTGCGGATATCGGATGGATTACCGGGCATAGCTATATTGTGTACGGACCGTTGTTAAATGGAGCGACCACGGTCATGTTTGAGGGTGTACCGAGCTATCCGGATTATGGTCGTTTTTGGCAAATCATCGAAAAACACCGGGTCAATCAGTTTTATACGGCACCGACGGCCATTCGTGCGCTGGCCAGGCAGGACTTATCCTATGTGACGCGCTATGACCTTTCGTCGCTAAAAGTAATTGGCACGGTAGGCGAGCCGATCAACGAGGAGGCCTGGCATTGGTACAATGAGCATATAGGACAGAAGCGATGCCCGATAGTGGATACGTGGTGGCAAACGGAGACGGGAGGGATTATGATTTCGCCCATTCCGTATGTGACGCCGACGATCCCGACCTTTGCGACGCTGCCATTCATTGGGATTCGCCCGGCGTTGATGGATGCGGAAGGCCGGGAATTGGAAGGCCATCAAGTGGAAGGCCGGCTGTGTATCAAGTTTCCCTGGCCTTCGATGGCGCGGACGATCTGGGGAGACCATCAGCGGTATAAGGACACCTATTTTTCGACATTTCCGGGCATGTATTTTACCGGAGACGGTGCGTTGCGGGATGCAGCGGGCTATTACCGGATCACGGGCCGGGTGGACGATGTCATTATTGTGTCGGGCCATAACTTGGGTACTGCGCCTATTGAGAATGCGATCAATGCGCATCCTGCGGTGGCAGAATCTGCCATTGTGGGCTTCCCGCATGATGTCAAGGGCAATGCGCTGTATGGTTTTGTGGTGTTGAAGGGGGATGCTTCGGATGCGGATCCGGATGTGCTCAGGCGCGAAATCAATGGGTTGATAGCGGATAGTGTGGGTCCAATCGCGAAACTGGACAAGATACAGTTCGCTACGGGCCTTCCTAAAACCAGGTCGGGAAAGATTATGCGCCGGATCCTGCGGAAAATTGCTGCGGGTGATATGGATGATTTTGGGGATGTCTCGACGTTGTTGAATCCGGATGTGGTGGAGGAATTGAAGCAAAATGCGGTGTAACGGTTTATCAGCCCCGCACTTACTTGCTTTGCCGGATTTTGGCCTGGTCCTTTCGCATTAGCCTTTTGCCGGATGAGCGCTATTTGCTCCGCACTTTGGGCAAGTAAGTGCGGGACGTTGAATCGCTGGCGCGTTGAGTTTGTCCCGCACTTACTTGCATTGCTTGATAT
>JALVEF010000079.1 GCA_027031185.1 Saprospiraceae bacterium | reverse complement strand
CCTCCACTAGAGGGCGTTGGGCTTTTACCGTGACTTCACTGATTTGACCCACGGGCTTCAGTTGGACAGTTCCTATATTTGTATCTTCGGATATCCCGCGATCGTGACGGTAAGTCGCCATGCCTACGAAGGAGATCTCCGGAAAGCAAGGCGCTGCTCCGGGCGAAATAACCCGGAAGTGTCCCCCGGGATCACTGTAGCCAATTTTCAGGATGGAGGAATCTTTGGTACTTCTCAGCAGTACGTTGGCATACGCCAATGGCTGTCCACTGCCGTCTGTTACAAGACCGGACACGGTGATCTGTGCGTGAATAACAGATGACGCCCATACGACAAGGAACGCTAAAATGGAAACAACTCTCATCAGAAGGTAAAGTTTTTGGTAACTGTTTAGGTGCTCCTATTTTAGCGCAAAAACATCGGGTACCTAAACAGTTACAGTTTTTGTTTTGAGGCTTATCTGCAACCACACGGGTGCCGGGTTTCTGCCGTCTTATTTATGCGTCTTGGGCAAATGCATAAAAACGCCAGGTACGGTGCATATCGCATTGTGATGATTACAGGAGCCAAGTAATGATGCGTGAACACGCGGCGATGCGGCACAGGAATGGATGCCGAATAACTTGGCAAAATGGCAAACGCGAGCAAATCTATCCGGCTAACCGCCGGACGATGCAAATATGGGAGTTTTTTTCTATTTGCGCAAATGTGCCATTCCCGCGGTCACTTGGGAACGAGTATGACCACAGGGCAGATCATCTCTTCGAGTGAGACGCCCCCGTGCTGGAAGGTATTGCGGAAGTAGTTATTGTATTTGGTGTAATTGTTGGGGTACAGGAAGTAGAAATCTTCGAGTGCAAATACAAATGTAGAGCTAATGTTGGGCGAGGGCAATCCGACGGCTTTGGGCTGTTTGATGGCAAGTACATCCTTGGGCTCGTACCGTAGATTGCGCCCTGCTTTGTAGCGCAAATTGGTGGTGGTCTCCCGGTCCCCGACTATTTTTGAAGGCCTTTTGACGCGAATCGTACCGTGGTCCGTAGTGAGGATAAGCTGCATGGGTCGTTCGGACATGGTGCGAAGGGCCTGCCACAAAGGGGCATGCAGAAACCAGGAGCGGGTCAGGGACCGATAAGCCTTTTCGTCCCCGGCCAGTTCTTTGAGCACTTCCATTTCCGTACGGGCATGGGAGAGCATGTCAATGAAATTATAGACGATGACGGTCAGGTCATTATCCAGGTAGTTGAGTGCGTTGTCGGCCAGGGTTTTGGCTTTGCGGACGGAGGTGATCTTGACATACTCCATTTTGATCGGGCGCCGCACCAGGCGCTTGAGCTGGGCTTCGAGGAGCTTGTCTTCAAAGTTGTTCTTGCCGCCTTCGTCGGCATCGTTTTTCCAGTATGCAGGAAAGTGCTTTTCGATGTCTGCCGGCATCAAGCCGGCAAATATGGCATTGCGGCTGTATTGCGTCGTGGTCGGCAGGATGCTGCAGAAAGTATGCTCTTCGGTTACGGTAAACTGCTCTGCCAGGATGGGCTCGAGGACTTTCCACTGGTCATAGCGGAGATTGTCCAGGAGTACCATCACGGTGGGGATGTCCGGATGGAGGCGGGGCAGCACATAATGGCGGATTACCTCATGGGATAAGATGGGACGTTGGTCAGCCCAATCACCAAACCAATCCTGGTAAGTCTGCTTGATGAATTTGGAGAAGGCACTGTTGGCTTCCGCCTTTTGTGTGGCCAGGATGTCGGCCATATTGTGGGAGCGGGACTGGTCTATTTTTAGCTCCCAGCTGACGATTTCCTTATAAATCTGCGTCCATTCCTCAAAGTTGAGCTTACTGTTGATGCGCATAAAGATATTGCGAAACTCGCGCTGATAGCCGGAGGAGGTTTTTTCGCGGATCAGTCGCTTGTTTTCGATGATCTTTTTGATGGTGAGCAGTATTTGGTTGGGGTTGACCGGTTTGATGAGATAGTCGGAAATCTGCGCACCGATGGCCTCTTCCATGACAGTTTCGGCTTCATTCTTGGTGATCATGACGACGGGCAGGGTCGGTTTGCGGAGCTTGATTTGGGGCAGAGTCTCCAAGCCGGATATCCCCGGCATGGACTCATCCAGAAAAACTAATTCCAAATCCGGGTGTTTGTCTAATTCGTCCAGCGCGTCGTAGCCATTGGAGGCCGTGATGATATCGTAGCCTTTGGACTGCAAGAACAAAAGATGG
This sequence comes from Saprospiraceae bacterium, assembly GCA_027031185.1. GTDB lineage: Bacteria > Bacteroidota > Bacteroidia > Chitinophagales > Saprospiraceae > HyVt-613. Next base: position 13,789 of record JALVEF010000079.1, on the reverse strand, counting down.
GGCTTGAGCAGGTCTATCTCGTCATCTACCCAAAGAATTTTAACTTTACTCATAATCTGACGGCCTGTTTTGTGGCAAAGCTACGAACTTCGCCGTAAGAGAACGCCCGAAGCGCAAAGCGTATTTTGACGGATGGCAGTGAAGAAAAAGATATTTAACGATCCGGTGTACGGTTTTGTGGAGATCCCGTACGGGTTGATTTTTGAGCTGGTAGAGCATCCCTACTTTCAGCGGCTCCGCCATATCCGCCAACTCGGCATGACCAATCTGGTATATCCCGGTGCCAATCACACGCGTTTTCAGCATGCCCTGGGGGCCTACTACCTGATGCGGAAGGCCATCCGGGTGCTTCGTGAGAAAGGGGTCTCCATCACAGCGGAAGAGGCCGAAGCTGTCAGTGCGGCGATTCTGCTACATGACATTGGCCATGGGCCGCATAGCCATGCCCTGGAGCGCTCTATTATGGAGCTGCATCATGAGCAACTGTCCCTCCTGATCATGGAGCGCCTAAACGAGATGATGGGCGGGCGCCTGGATTTGGCCATTGAGATTTTCAAAGGGCGGTATGAGAAGCCCTTTTTGACCCAGCTGGTGAGCGGCCAGTTGGATATGGACCGGATGGACTATCTGAACAGGGACAGTTATTTTACCGGAGTCATCGAAGGACGTGTCGGCTACGACCGCATCATCAAGATGCTTGATGTACACGATGGCCGGCTGGTCGTGGAGCAAAAAGGGATCTATTCCATCGAGCAGTTTTTGGCTGCACGGCGGATCATGTATTGGCAGGTCTATCTTCACAAGACCGTCTTGGCTGCCGAACTGATGCTGATAGCGGTTTTCAAACGGGCCAAAGAGCTGGCCCGTGCCGGCGTGTCCTTGGGGATATCCGGGCCGCTCCGGCATTTTTTGGAGCAGCCGGTTACCATGGACCTGGTTTATCGTGACCCGGCGTGGATTGAAAGGTTCACGAAATTGGACGATTGTGACGTCAATACGGCGCTTAAACGATTTGCCGGGCACCCGGACAAGCTCCTGGCTTTTTTGGCCGGTAGCATCCTGTACCGAAAACTTTTTCGTCTGGAATACAGCAAATCATCTTTTTCCGATACTTATGTTAACGAAATAAAAATAAACCTGGCCCGCCAAATGGAGTGGCTTACAGAAGAATATTTGGAAAAAGTCGTCATTTGCGGAATACAATCCAATATTTCTTATAATCCTATGGAAGAAATTGCCATCCAATTTAAGAATGGGAGTGTAAGCCCTATGTCCGGTTTTGCCGACTATGACTTGGGCACTCGCAAAATCCTGAAATTTTATATTTGTTATCCTAAAATAAAGTTGTAACTTTGCGAGCGAAAAAGTTTGGCCCCGCTCGTGATTGACGAGGGAGTCCGGCTTGATCAGCTTTTAAACTGAATTTTCAGATTGTTAACTAAAACGCTTCCGACTTATGAAGAGAGTCATTTTTTTACTCGCCGTTGTGATGGTGTGGGCTTCTGTAGCTTACGCTCAGGCGGATCTTGGCGAAGATATGCCCGTTGAAAGAGAGCCGGGCAGCTGCTACGCCAAGTGTCTGATCCAGGATGAGTATGAAACTCAGACTGAGCAGATCATGACCAAACCGGAGGATGTCCGCTATGAAGTGGTCCCGGCCACTTACGAGACAGTTACCGAAAAGGTGCTCAAAAAAGCCGCAGGCACCCGCCTGGTGGCCGTACCGGCTGAGTTTACCACTCAAACCGAAACTTACGTATCAAAAGCTGCCAGCAAGCGCCTTATCGTAGAGCCTGCAACTTTTGAAACCACTACCGAGCGCGTGATGGTTCGTCCCGAGTACAAGCGCTTGGAAGTGATTCCCGCTACTTACGAGACAGTTACCGAAAAGGTCGAAGTAAAACCTTCCTACAAGCGCATCGTCACCATTCCGGCTGAGTGGGAGACCGTGACTGAGTCTTATGTGAAAGAGCCCGAAACAGAAAGGATCAAAATCCTCACTCCCAAATATGAGACCGTCACCGAAACCATCGAAGTACAACCCGCATCTACCAAGTGGGTCAAGAAGAGAGGCAATCGGCAGTGCCTTTCCGAAAATCCCGATGACTGCTTGGTTTGGTGCTTGGTGGAAGTGCCTGCACAGCACCGCACCATCACTAAGCGCATCAACAAAGGATGTGCAGGGGGTGACGGCACGCCCAACTCCAACTGCATCCAGCACATTCCCGTACCGGCCAAAATGGCGACTCGTACTTACCGCAAGATGAAGACGCCTCCTACTACGCGTGAAGAGGTCGTACCGGCTCAGTACAAGACCATCACCAAGCGTGTGGTCAAGACACCGGCTACCGTCCGCGAAGTAGTGGTACCGGCCGAATACAGAGATATCAAAGTCAAGCGCCTGAAAACACCGGCTACCGTCCGCGAAGAAGTCATCCCCGAGCAAACAGCCACTTACAAGCGCACTATCGTCGCCAAGCCGGCTACCGTTCGCGAAGAGACTATTCCGGAAGAGTACACTACTATCACGCGCAAAGTCGTCAAAACACCGGCTTCTGTACGTGAAATCAAGGTACCTGCCGAATATACTACCGTCTCTCGCCGTGTATTGGTCAAAAAAGGTGGTTTCACACAGTGGAAAAAGGTCCTGTGTAATGCCGACCTGACCAGCTACACTATTCGTCAGATCCAAGAAGCACTCATCGCGCGTGGATATGACGTAGGCCCTGCCGGTGCCGACAACATCATGGGCGCCGACACTAAGCGCGCGCTGATCAAATTCCAGAAAGACAATGGGCTTCCGATCGGAAACCTGGACTTCCAGACTTTGAAAGCGCTTGGCGTGAAGTACTAAGCCTTATACATTTGCACAAAAAAACCCGCTCCGCCCGGAGCGGGTTTTTTTTACAGCTATGGCTCCCGCTTCACTTCCGAAGCTCCGGCTGGCACCCTACGACTCGCCCGAAGCCGGGTACTGGTATGGATGATGCAGCATTTTGACGCGCGCCCACTTGGATAGTCGCCCGTCCCGCAATACGCCAAATACCACATTCAATCCCGGCCGCTTGCCGGCCTCAAGGCTGCCCAACTCATCATCCATTTTTAGCGCCCGGGCACCGTGGAGTGTCGCCCACTTTATCAGCATTCCGAAGTCTATATAAGAGTTGTAGCGCGAGATCGTTTTGAGCTCCTCCAAAACGGACAGCTGCCAGTTGGACGTCAGACTATCTGTCCCAATGGCGATGATCCCCTCCTCATCCAAAAACGCTCTGTAGTCCGGCAGCCGGTTTTCGATGTACAAGTTGGCGTTGGGGCAAGTGGCCCAGAAGACCCGTTCGCTCCAGGTCTGCGCATCCCGAATCTCTTCCCGGCGCGTGAGCGTGTTGTGTACAAAAAGCGTATGATTCCCGGGATTCAGATGCTCCATCGCCTTATAGATGGAAGGCTGACCTGTGGGGCGGAAATGCTTGAGACTCAGGTTATTTTTTTTGTAAAAGTTTACAAGCGCTCCGCGCTTGTGTAGGAAGAACTCATCCTCTGCCGGCGTCTCCTGGTTGTGGATACTCACTACGATTTCGTCTTCACCGGCAGTGCCGAGCATTCGGAACAACTTGTCGCTGACACTGTACGGCGCATGCGGAACCAGACTCTTCCCGTGCCCGTCCGGTGTAGGCACCTGATCAAATACATTCTGACCTTGAGCCCACACGCGGCCCGTGTCTTCCTGAAATAAGTCAAAAACCTCCACGAAAGTGTGATAGCGAAGCTGGTGGGCGCGCTTCTGTTCGAAACTATCCGTCGTGTTGCTGATATCGCCTACGGCGACGATCCCGTTTCGGATCATTTCCCGTTCTGCCCGGCGGATTTGCTCCCGTATGACTCGTGCCGGCGATTGGCGCAGCCGGATGACCCGACCGATAAAGTCCACCAGACCGGTGCCGGACGGCACCACGCCGCGCATGTGAGAGAGTTCCAAATGGCAATGGACATTGACAAAGCCAGGCACCAGATGCCCGTCCGGAAAGAAGATGACATCACCGGGAATATCTCCCCCGGCAGCGCTAATGTCACGAATGATGCCCGCCTCGTCCAGGCTCACAATGCCGTTTGGGATGACTTCACCGGATACGGTATGGACATAGCGGGCCCCGAATCGTTGCATTTCGTTTTTGAGCAAAGAAACAAAAAAGCCGGCAATCCAGACGATTGCCGGCTCAAAGTACTGCATAGTGTGATTTGCTATAACCGTAGGTCTTCTACGTGGACGCCCGGATACTTGGACTTGTCAAAGACAAAGAAGGCGTCCGCATATTTCTTTCCTGTCTCAAACCGGTCAAATGACAGGGTGGCCCGGACGCCATCTTTGTAAAAAATCTCAATCCGCCGGGGCCATTGGTGCTGCCGGTCCACCGCCATCTTTATCTTAAAATAATCCACACTCCGGTCTGTCGGTTTGAATTCGATCACGGCATCGTCTGTTTCGGAGTGCAGCATGCGATAGATGTAGTCTCCGCTCTTGTACAAATCCAGTATGTCGTCCGGTGAGGTAAATTGCTCATCCCCGTCTTCTGCATCGGTGATCTGTACCTCTTTATTTTCGGGCAGGTATATCCACAGCGTCTGCCCATCGCAGTAGCTTTTCCGTGCTTTGGTGATGATGCGGTATTTGGGCCCCGACTTGACAAAAACGCCGCGGTGCACTTGGACTTTCTCCTCTTCCGGCATGCGGAAGCTGAGCTTGAAACTCACCTCGTAGCTGTTCAAGCGCTTGAATTTGCCGGACAATTTTTCCAGCAGGGCCGTTGCGCGCGGATCACTGACTTCTTCTACGGTGCGCTGACTCCATAAACTCAGGTAGGCACCTACCCACAATACCACTATTATGCCGTATCGCTGCATAATCTTCGTTTGTCGAAATACAACGCAAAAATAGCAAGCTTTGCATCGCTCCCCCGGGCTTTTCTTGTTAAACCAGTCTTAATGCATGATATTTTTATTTATAAAACTTTGCAAATCAGCTTATTATGTCTAAACCTAACATTGCTTTGACAACGGCCGAAAAAAGGAGTATCTTAGCAAAAAATACCCGTACCGGTCTCCCCGCAGGCAGCGCAATAAAGCCATTGCGGGTCTTGTGAGACGACAGGGGATGTTCAAATGGATGAAAGCCGCCTCATTCGGGAATGCCTGGCCAACCGCAAGGGAGCGTATAAAGAACTCTTCCGGCGATATTCGGGCAAAATGCTTGCTTTGTGCCGCCGGTACGCGCGGCATGAGATGGAGGCGGAGGATATGCTGCAGGATGCCTTCATCAAGGCTTTCGACAATTTGAAGCATTTCCGGGCTACCGGCTCATTTGAAGGCTGGCTCCGGCGCATTACCATCAATACGGCGATTAAGTACTGCCAGCGCAAGTCTTTTTCCAAAGAGCTGACAGGCTATGAGCACTTGCCCGATGCAGGACAGGCTGCGAAAGCCGGCGATGCATTGAGCGAGGAGTTTTTGATGTATCTCATTCAATCCTTACCGGATGGCTACCGCCTGGTATTCAACTTGTACGCTATCGAAGGCTATAGCCATGAGGAGATTGCCGCGATGCTTGGGATATCCGCCTCTACATCGCGGTCTCAGCTGGTCAAGGCTCGCCGGATGTTGCAAATGCGGATTCATGCCGCCGAAACGCCCGGAAAACCCCATGAAAAAACAAAGCCGGCGCCGCCACTAGGTGATGACACGCCTGTGAAGGCGCCATGAGAGTACCTATAAGCTACGGATATGAAAGACGATCGAAATGTAGATGCGCACTTTAAGCATTTCCGGGATGCGGAAGCCAAGACGCCCATGCATCTTTGGCCCGCCATAGCCAGGCGGATGTGGGGGCCGTCCCGCCATCGCCGGTATTTGCTTTTGTGGCTGGCAGGAGCATTGGTACTGGCGGGTGGCCTGGCCAATTATGCCGGCCGGAACGGCCGCAAACTTTCCATTCATCCGATGGTCAAAGATGCCGCTTCGATAGTGCCCGTCGCACCGGCAGCTAAGCCTAAGACACCGGTGGCGTCCTCTGCATCTGCGGAAATGGTGGTTGTCTCCGGTGTGGAGCGAGCGCAGGCCTTGCAGCCGGCGGTACCGGCTACGCACCGGCGCCGTACTATTGCAGCAAAGAAAGCAGCAGCGGTATCCCCTGTGCACGGCTCATCCACCGTCCCCGAAGCGGATGCCAGGATCACGGCGCCCCCGGATCGCTCTGCAGCCGCACAGCAACCGAAAGGCCGGCGGCGTGTGGCCCATTCGACCTTGGCATCGCTGCCACGCCTGGTGCCGCACCTGGCCGGTCAGCAGCCGGAGCCTTCCGTACAATGGCCGCCTGAGGCGTCCTGCTCCGGCACGCGCAAAATCCACATACCGGCTGCGGCTTATCTGGAACTATACGCCGGTGGCACGAAAGCGGAAATGTTTTTTGAACCCAAGGCGCCGGAATATAAGGCCCTGGCCCGGCTGCGCGACTCGACCGAACGTGCCGAATGGGGGAGCCTGGCAGGGATCCGCCTGGGCTATACCCACAAAAGCGGCCTGAGTGCGCGGGCCGGGCTGATGGTGCAGCGGATGCGGGCCGTTTTTGACTATACGATTGCCCAGGATGAGAAGATGATCATCACCATACACCGCGATGACAGTGGCAATATCATCGGTCGTGATACCACGTATGAGCGCGGTATGCGGCACTTGCACATACACAATAAATACACCACAGTGGATGTGCCGCTGAGTATCGGCTACATTTCCTCGGGTAAACAAGTCCAACTGGGTCTGTTTGTAGGGGCCGCCTTGAATATGAAGTTTGACGTGCGGGGCAAATACGTGGATGCCATAGGGACGATCCGTTCGTTGGATGGGCAAGCGCTGTACAAAAATCGCATCGGTGTCTCCTTTTTTGGTGCCGTGCAAGCCCATTACTTTCTGGCGGACCGGTGGGGGGTCTTTGTGGAGCCACAGCTTCGTTTTTTCCCATCGGATTTTTCGACGGCGCTACAGAATACCCGACATAAGGCGGCCACATTCAACGTCTTGGGCGGATTGCGGTATGTTTTCTAAGCCCGTCCTGTCATACGAGCGCGCCGCACTCGTATGACAGGACGCAAAGTGCAGGATAATGAGTCTTAAATCATATTTCTGGATTTTTGTTTTTTTCATTGCTGTCTCGTGTCAAAAAGACGTGGATGAATTTGTGCCGCTCCGTGAGACCGCCGTCCAGTGGCCGGAGGTGCTGTATAGGGCACCCATTGTGCGGGCGTTTGATGCCGGTGTAGAAAGTGAGGTGATGCTCCCCGGCGGCACTGTGCTGACCATCCCCGCCCATAGTTTCGTGGATGGTACCGGCACGGATATTGACGGAACGGCTTATCTCGTCATCCGGGACGTCACCAAGAAGTCGGATTTGATCTTTTTCTATTTGAACTCAAACTTGGATGATCAGCCTGTCATCAATCATCATAGCTTGATGATAAAGGCCTATGCAGATACGAAGCCGGCCTATTTGAAGTCTGGGCAGCAGATATATGTACGCATATCCATGCCGGCCGATACCACAGGTAAAGTGGTCTTGCACGGCAGATTTGATACCCCGGACGATTTTGCCTGGGAAGCGATGGCGGGACAGGTGGAGACCGCGTCCTGGACCGTCAACGGCCAGGTCCATACCGGATTGGAATACGAGGTGCCTGTATTGGAATGGATTGGCTTGGGAACTTTCATGTCTGTGTCAGATGCAGAATTGCGCGTCTCGCTGAGGAGTCCAATCGGGCCTGAAGGGACGAAGGTGTATTTCGTATTCAAAGATACTTTTGCAGTAGTCGAACTCAAGCAGGATAGTGATTCGGGTATATATACCGGGATGTTGCCTGATGGCAGCGAAGGGGACTTGGTGGTCATCCAACAAGAGGATGAAAGCTATCGCTTTGTCAAGATGCATTTGACCGTGGATGGCATTGAAAAACAAACACTTGACCCTGCTCCCATGGCTCTGGACAATATCGTGCTGGCCCTTAATGCGCTCTGAGGCGGCTATCGTTCAGGTTTGGACACACATCGCCTGACGGCGAAGGGCGCGAAGTTTGTCGCAAAGTGCGCCAAGGAGAATTGAAAGCTGCCGTTGCCTTGCGCACATCAAATGTCCAAACGCAAAATCAGCCACCGGAGCTATAATGGCAGGGAAGTCCTATCTTTGTCGCCATGAAGAAGAGCACCATATTGCGAGTGGTCCTTTTGGGCACATTGGCGATTCTGTCTATTTTTTTGGTAGAGGCCTATTGGATTACCAAGAGCTGGAAGCTCAATGAAAAGAAATTTCACCAAAAGGTCACAACGGCACTCACCGAAGTAGCCAAAGATCTGGTGACAATGACAGGTAGTGACGTGCCTGCACAAGACCTGATCAAGCGCGTGGAGCCCAACTACTATATCGTCAATGTCAATAACTCGTTTGATGCGGACAATCTGGAGTTTTTCCTTAAAAAAGAATTTAACGAAGTAGCGCTGCACGAGGACTTTGAATACGGCATATATAACTGTGAGACTGACAAGATGGTGCGGCAAAAATATGTCTCCTTTTCGTCCAATTCTTCCATGGATACCGTTGTGACCAAGGAACTGCCCGTGGATGACAGCTTCATTTATTACTTCGGAGTCCGCTTTCCCGACCGGGACAAGTTTATCTTTTCGGGTATGGCCTTCCCGATTATTTTGAGTTTGCTCTTGCTCCTTTCTGTGATTTTCTTTGCCTATTCGCTTTCTGTCATCCTGCGCCAAAAACGACTATCCGAAATGCAAAAGGACTTTATCAACAACATGACCCACGAGTTTAAGACTCCGATCTCCACGGTAAACATTTCTTCCGATGTCCTTTTGCGCACGCCCGAGATCCAGCAAAACAAACGTCTGCTGCAGTACGCCAACATCATAAAGGAACAAAACATGCGCCTGAATAATCAGGTGGAAAAAGTGCTCCAGTTTGCCCGCATTGAGAAGCGCGATTTTGCACTTAAAAAGGAAGACCTGAATCTCAATGAGCTGCTCCGGAGTATTGCTTATTCGGTGCAGTTGCGCGTGGATGAGCAAGACGGACAATTTGAGCTGGAGCTACCCTCCGATACGATATGGGTACGTGCCGACAAACTGCACTTGACCAATATCTTGCACAACTTGCTGGACAATGCCATCAAGTACAGCAAAGACAGGCTGGACATCCGATTGGCGGCGAAGATACAGGGCAAGAAAGTCGTGATTTCGGTCAGCGACAAGGGTATTGGTATTCCCAAGGAATACCAGCATAAGGTGTTCCGCAAGTTTTTCCGGATTCCGACCGGCAATGTGCACAATGTCAAAGGCTTCGGCCTGGGACTTTTCTATGTAAAAAATATATGCAGGAAGCACGGCTGGCAGATTCGTCTGGATAGTAAGCCGGGCCAAGGTACGACTGTGGTGATTTCTATCCCGATTCACCGGCAAGAAAAGGTATCTGAGGCCCGCTCCCCCGCTCATCAAACAGACAAATGACATGCAACTATCACTGAAAGGAATGAAATTTCATGCGTTTCATGGCGTCTATCCGGAGGAGAAAATCCTCGGCGGCGAGTATATCGTGGATATTGCCATCGAAGCTGATCTGGATGAGGCGGGCTCCTCCGATGACTTGTCGCAAACCATCAACTACGAGGCTGTCTATCAGATTTGCAAGGGTGTGATGCAGCGGCCCATGGAGCTCATCGAAAGTGTCTTGCACGACCTGGCCACCGAATTGATGCACAGCTTTTCCAACATCGAACAACTGCGCATAAAGATAGCCAAGCTCCATCCCCCTTTGGGCGGGCGGGTCGGTGCCGCAGTCGTGGAAGAGGAGTTCAGCTTTGTCAAGGAGTGCGGACGATGCGGCAAGGATATGATCTGCTACTCCAATGACAGTTGCTGGTGTCACTCGTTTTATATCCCCGCCGCTACGCGCACCAAGATCCATGAACAGTACGGTACTACCTGCCTCTGTCCCACCTGTCTGGCAGATTATGCCAAAGTGGAGGAGGACGTCTGAGTAGTATGGTCTGTTGCTAAAATTGTCCTAACTTCGCCGCCGTCTATAAATGGGCCCCACGCCCGAAACCGGATGGCACACTGTACCCAACACACAAAAACACAATCTATGGCACACAAGGAGGACCGATACCAGGCACATGATTATTATCTGGTGGATGAGCTTTTGACGGATGAGCACAAAATGGCGCGCGCTGCGGTCCGTGACTGGGTCAAGCAGGCTGTGACGCCTATCATCGAGGACTATGCCAACCGCGCCGAATGTCCCGTGCATCTTTTCAAAGAGCTGGGCGAAATCGGAGCTTATGGCCCCAGTCTGCCCGTTGAATACGGTGGCGGCGGTATGGACGAAATTGCCTACGGCGTGATCATGCAAGAACTGGAACGCGGCGACTCCGGTATCCGGTCTATGGCTTCGGTACAGGGCTCACTCGTCATGTATCCCATCTTTAAGTATGGTTCCGAGGAACAAAAGAAAAAATACCTGCCCAAACTCGGCACCGGCGAGCTCATCGGCTGCTTCGGTCTGACGGAGCCGGATCATGGGTCCAATCCCGCCGGTATGGTGACGCATGTAAAAGATGACGGCGATGCCTACATTCTCAATGGGGCCAAGATGTGGATTACCAACTCGCCCGTGGCAGATATCGCCGTGGTGTGGGCCAAACGGGAAGACGGCAAGATCATCGGGCTAATTGTGGAAAAAGGAATGAAGGGCTTTTCCGCTCCCGAAATTCACGGCAAGTGGTCGCTGCGCGCCTCCATCACCGGTGAGCTGGTCTTTGAAGACGTGCGTGTGCCCAAAACCAACGTCTTGCCCGGCGTCGAGGGATTGAAAGGGCCGTTGAGCTGCCTGTCAAAGGCACGCTACGGCATCGCCTGGGGAGCCATCGGTGCCGCCCTGGACTGCTATGACTCGGCGCTTCGCTACTCGAAAGAGCGTATCCAATTTGGCAAGCCGATCGGTCAGTTCCAGTTGACTCAAAAAAAACTGGCGGAGATGATCACCGAAATCACCAAGGCCCAGCTCCTCGCCTGGCGACTCGGTACGCTTGCCAACGAAGGCCGCGCCACCCCGGCTCAAATTTCGATGGCCAAACGCAACAACGTCCTGATGGCTTTGCAGGTGGCGCGCGAGGCACGCCAGATTCACGGTGGTATGGGCATTACCAACGAGTATCCCGTCATGCGGCACATGATGAATTTGGAAACGGTGCTCACGTATGAGGGCACGCATGATATTCATCTCCTCATTACGGGGATGGATGTCACAGGACTCAATGCCTTCAAATAAACACAGCAGGTAGTGCTGAATCAAGGTCACGGCTTAGGTTCCCGCTGTTTTGTGCTAACAACAGGAACACCCACACAGTCATGAATCCACACAAGTAAGTCCGCCGAATCGCTGAACCATTATACCGCCGTACATCTTTTGGGGCGTGGGGTGGATAGTTGGGGGATCGTCAAATATAATCGTTATTATTTCGTTTTTGTAGCTGTTTAGGTGTCACGCTGTTTTTGCGCCAAAGTGCCTGTTTTATCCCAAAAAACAGAAGCACCTAAACAGTTGCTCGTTTTTGTATGCGGACAGGATTAGCGTACGCTTCTATCCGTGTCGCAGCGCCCGTAGTAGGGGCCGCGGCGTCCGTGTATGACCAATCAGGAAGCAATGCAGTACCGATTTTTTTTCCGTTTCCAATCATTTCGTCCGGCCGGTCGCGGTTTGTGGCTGCCGGTGTTTGCTTTTTTCTTTTTTCCTTGGGATGGTATAGCCCAAAAGCCGCTGGATACCATCTTCTTGCGAAATCCCTCTTTTGAAGGGCAGGCGAGATATGAGGCGATGGGCTGGACCGATTGTTCGTTTCCGGGAGAGACGCCTTATGATATCCAGCCGGGTGAGTTTCAGTGTACGCGGCCGCCCCATAGCGGTAAGTCTTATGTGGGGATGGTCGTGCGGGACAATGATACGTATGAAGCCATGTCCCAGCGTCTTTCCAAGCCACTAAAACATGGCCGGTGCTACGCTTTCTCTTTGATGCTGGCCCGGTCGGAGTCCTATGTCAGTATTTCCCGCAAGACCGGCCAGACTGCTCACTATGTCACACCGGCCCGCGTGCGCATCTGGGGCGGCAACGCGCCCTGCGACCGGCGCGAAGTACTGGCGGAGAGCAAGGTGGTCATCAATACCAAGTGGAAGAACTATAACTTCAAGCTCAAACCACTGCGCGACTACAATTATCTGATTATCGAGGCCTTTTACAAGACGCCTACGCTTTTCTCTTACAACGGCAATGTGCTTGTGGATGACGCTACCAATATATTTGAAGTAACGTGTGAGGATGATGCCATCGCTGTGCTGGACAAGGTGCGCCATCTCGATAGCCAGCCTGTGGAACCACCTGTACAGCCGCACCGTGATGCGCCGCCCAAAGCATCCAAACCCGCCAAGCCGACCGCGCCGGCTGCCAAGCCGGCAAACAAACCCAAACCTAAACCGGAGCCTGAAAATCCGGTGGTGGATAATACGCGCCCTACACCGGCTGAAAAGGTCATCATGCCTGAATTGAATGAGAAGGTCACCAGTGGACAGATTCTACGGATCAGAAACTTGAACTTCAAAGCTGATTCTGCCGAGATTCCCGCTTCGGGTAAGGCCGTACTGGATGAAGTGGCCAACTTTCTGAAAGAGCATCCCACCATTCGCATTGAGGTGGGGGGGCATACCAACAACCGCTGCGATACACCTTTTTGTAACAAGCTGTCCGAGCGACGGGCCAAAGCAGTCGCCGATGCCCTGATTCGCCGGGGTATTGATCCGGCGCGCATTACGTATAAAGGGTATGGCAAGACCAGGCCCGTAGCTACCAACACGACGCGCGAAGGCAGAAAGAAAAATCAGCGCGTCGAGATCAAGATTCTTGATGAGTGATGACGGGTGGACCGTCTGACGGGCAAACTCCGTCACACTTCCATACGCAGGTATTGTCCGAGTTGCAAGAAGGCTTGCTGCCATTCGATGCTGTGATAGTCCCAGTGGCGCTTTCGCAGACCTTGGATCATCCGGTAAAACAGGTTTTGGCTTTTCCACAAATTGGGTCGGAGTCCCAGTTGTTCGATCAGGGCCGTGATGCGGAGCAGGTTGCGCATTTGCACACTGGATGCGTGCGATAGGGTGATCTTTTTTACCTCGCGGAAGACGAGTTCGCCGGCCTGGAGATTGAGTTTTTCGGGATTGGTCAGGCGCAGATTCCAGCGCGCTTTTTCTTCGACGATTTGCTCCAGCCGTCGGGCATCGGGTTTGGGTTCATTCAGGAAGTTATCCAGCCGTCGGTTTATGACAAATTCGGCAGCGGCCAGGAAGGCATCCGGTATGTGCATATCCGCATGGTGCAGGGCTGCCATCAGTTGATAATTGTCACGGTAGATTTCTTCCAGGTGCTTGGCAGATCTGTCCATACTCTCTTGCAGCATCTCATTGAGGATGCGCTGTCTTTCATCTACAAAGAGCTCCCAAATCGAAAAGCGGGCCCCTTCAAAATAGGTATTCATCAGAGAAAACACCCTGCCAAGATCCGGATGTCCGAAGGCTTGCGTTAAGTCCGTGCGCATTTGGCGATAGTCTTTTTCCGGCATGGCTTCGGCCAGTCCCCCGATGATGTTTTGCTGCCCCAAATAGATGACGGCAAAGGTAAAATGGCGCGCCTGCCTG
>JALVEF010000078.1 GCA_027031185.1 Saprospiraceae bacterium | reverse complement strand
CGGGATGATATGCAGTTTTTCTTCGATCGCGCGAAACATCGCCTGCCGCGTCGAGGCAGTTTTCCATTCCTTTTTCGGCTTCATCACGATCACGTAATCTCCTATCTCCACCGGCATCGGATCGGTGGGAATCTCTGCCGAGCCGATATTGGTCACCACGGCCTCTACTTCCGGAAAGCTATCCAACAAAATCCGGTGGATCCGTTTGGCCACATCTATACTCTGCGACAGCGCCGTACCGGGCGGCAGTATTTGTTGCATCGCCAAATCGCCTTCTTCCAATGTCGGTATAAACTCGCCACCAAGCCGCGCAAAGACAAAAATACTCCACACAAACAAGCCAAGCGTCAGCCCCACTACCAAGGCCCTAAACCGAAGCGCAAAGAGCAATACGGGCCTGTACAACCGCCTAAAGAAGTTCACAATGCGATCCGCAATAGTCACCGATGCCGTCACACGGCGACTCAAAAACAGCGCCGACATCATCGGTACATAAGTTAGCGAAAGCAATAAGGCACCAAAAATGGCCAGCATCACCGTCTCCGCCATCGGCTTAAACATCTTGCCTTCTATTCCGGTCAGTGCCAGTATCGGAATGTACACCATCAAAATGATGATCTCTCCAAACGCCGCCGAACTCCTGATGCGCTGCGACACAGTGGTCACCTCCGCATCCATTTCCGGTCTGCTCAGCCGCTGACCCGAAAAATTCTTGTGAAGGTGATAGACTATCGCCTCCACGATGATGACCGCCCCGTCCACTATCAAGCCAAAATCAATGGCGCCCAGTGACATGAGATTGGCGGAAATCCCAAGATAGCGCATCATCGTGATCGCAAACAACATGGCCAGTGGGATGACTGATGCCACAATCAAGCCGGCGCGCCAGTTACCCAGCATCAGCACCAGAATAAAAATCACGATTAGCCCTCCTTCGAGCAGGTTTTTTTTGACCGTGCCAATCGTGGCATTGACCAGTTTTTCCCGCACCAGGTATGGCACTATCCGGACGCCATCGGGTAGCGACTTTTGTATCTCGGCCACACGCTCTTGAACACGTCGGGTCACCTCCGCCGAATTGGCTCCTTTGAGCATCATCACCCGGCCACCCACGCGCTCCTCGCCATTGTACACCAATGCACCATAGCGCGGAGCTGCTCCATACCGCACCTCTGCCACATCGCCCATGCGCACCGGACGGCCATCGCGCACGGTCACCAAAATATCGGCCAGGTCTTCCAAATCACGAGCCAAGCCCTCCACGCGGATATAATACGCATGACCGTTTTTTTCAATATAGGCGCCTCCGGTATTGCGATTACTATTGGCAAGGGCATGAAATAGATCCGCCATCGTCAGAGACATCGCCTTGAGCAAATCGGGATCCACCGCAATTTCGTATTGCTTCAAATGACCTCCAAACGAGTTGATCTCCACAACGCCCTCTATCCCAGACAACCGGCGCTTGACAATCCAATCCTGAAAGGTACGTAAGTCAGTATCAGTGAATTTGTGTGCATGGGCACTGTCCACTTCCAGCACATATTGGTATATCTCGCCCAGCCCCGTCGTCAATGGACCCATCTCCGGTGTCCCCCATTCCTCCGGGATTTCTGACCTTACCGTCTGTAGACGCTCCGCTATCAGTTGACGCGCCAGATAAATATCCATGGACTCATCAAAGACTACCGTGATGACAGAAAGGCCAAAGCGGGAGATGGAGCGTATCTCCTCCAGTTGCTGGATATTTTGCAACGCCAACTCGATCGGTGTCGTCACAAAACGCTCCACTTCCTCCGTGGCCAAACTTGGCGTAACAGTGATGACCTGGACTTGATTGTTGGTGATATCCGGTACTGCATCAATCGGCAGATGGCGCAAGGCATAAAGCCCGAAACCTATCAGTGTGACTACCATCAATCCCACTACTGCCTTATTGCGCACCGAAAACGCAATAATACTGTTGAGCATAAACTTTGTTTTGCTGATGAAAGTAAACCTCGCGCGTAAGCGCAAACTCATCACTACCGGCCTGCATAACATTTGAGCAAAAACAACAAATGCAGCAGAGCCAAAAAGTTTATGCACTATACTCCGGTGGTCGCCAGATGGCAGCGATTACTTGAACAGGAGAACCATTGTGATAGGGAAATCGCGGCAGGGCGTCTTTCCACACCTGATCCGGCACTGGCAAGTGAACAGCCGGACCAACGATTGTTACAGGAACGGAACAACAGGTGCACGTACAGAAAGGCGTACAGCCATCATCGTGGTCACCGGGCCAATGAGACACATCAGGCGCTTCGATATGTACACCAGCGCAGGATGTCGCTCCCGGAAACGCATCCCGGCAGGGCATCAAAGCCAGGCCCAGAATATATAAGGCGTATATGATGACTGCGATTCGCACCGCACAAAGATAGGACTTTATCTATAACGTTGCACAAATCCTCTGCTCTCCTCTGCGCCGGACACCCTATCTTTGCATCCATGGCACGCATCCTGGCTATTGACTATGGCAAGAAACGCACGGGCATCGCCGTCACCGATCCCGGGCAGATTATCGTCACGCCCCTGACAACTATTCCCACGGCTGAGTTGTTACCGTTCCTAAAATCCTATTTCTCCCGGGAGGAGGTAGAGCGCGTGGTACTGGGCGAGCCCCGGCTGCTGGATGGTTCACCGGCACAGATGCATCCCAAAGTGCTGGCATTTGCTGCTTTCTTCAAAAAGCAGTTTCCGGATATGCCATTGGAGTTGGAAAACGAAGTGCTGTCATCGGAAGAAGCCAAGACCACCGTCTTTCTCAGCGGCGCCAAAAAGAAAAAGCGCCGCCAAAAGGGCATCCTGGACAAGGTCGCTGCCGCCATCATCCTGGAGAGATATCTGGAGCGCATCGGAAAATACTGAGCATGATTTTGCCCATCTACGTGTACGGCCATCCCGTTCTGAAAAAAAAGTGCACGCCTGTCGGCGATGCGCGGGAGGTGTCGGACCTCGTGTCCGACATGTGGGAGACGATGTACAACGCTCAGGGCGTCGGCCTGGCCGCACCGCAAATCGGACAGACCATCCGGCTGTTTGTCGTGGATTCCGCCCCGATGTTCGAAGACAATCAAAAAGACAGAGCCATCCGCAAGGTATTCATCAATGCCGAAATACTCGAAGCCTACGGCCCCATTGAAAAGTTTGAAGAAGGCTGCCTGTCTATTCCCAAAATCACCGGCAGCGTCGAGCGCCCCTCCTTCATCAAAATCAAATACCTCGATGAAGCCGGCCGCGAGCACATCGAGACCTACGACGGCATCAATGCCCGCGTCATCCAGCACGAATACGACCATATCGAAGGCATCCTCTTCGTCGAGCGACTCAAACCCATCAAGCGCCGCCTATTGGCCAAAAAGCTCGAAGCCATGAAAAAGGGCAGGGCCGATGCCGACTATAAACTCGTCTTCGCCCGCAGGGGACGCTGACGGCGTAATGGGCGAACCAACAGAGAGAAAAAATCCTGTCACGGGGGCGTGACAGGATTTTTTCTCGAATATCCGCATTTATTCCTTGTAACTATTCCTTGAAAAAACGCAGCGTCCGGACCTCATTGCCATACTGCACCCGGATAAAGTACATACCGTGCGGAAAGTGTGAGACATTGGTTTCCATGACATCCGTCCCCGCCTCGATAGTACGCGAAGCCAGCACACGCCCCGATGCATCGTAAATAACCATTGCACCGTCTTTCTCAGCAGGCATCAACCGAATAGTCATCAAATCCCGCACCGGTGCCGGGGCAATGCTTACCGTCCCCTCCGGACGAAAATCCACCGTCACCACATCCGAATAGGTAAACTTCCCGTCATAGTCCGTCTGCTTCAGGCGGTAGTAATTGATACCCGGTACCGGATGCGCATCCACATACTCATACCGGCGCAATACGTCACTATTGCCCGCACCGGACACCGTGCCGAGCGACTCAAAACGCACGCCATCCGCCGACCGCTCCACCGTGAAATAGTCGTTGTTGATTTCTGTGGCGGTGCGCCAGGTGATGACTACCTTGTTATCTCGTTTATTTACAAGAAAAGAAACTAGTTCAATTGGCAACACCCCTTTTGATGGGGGACCAATAACCCAAGTACCATCACCATCTTCATCCTGCATAGACTGATCAGGAGAACTTCCACTCTCTGAAACACCAACATCTGTGCTTGTCATTCCATTTGCCGGGCCATTATTAGCAGTGAAACTACCCTCATAACTAATAAAGGCAATCACTGTATTTGTAGCATTGTTAACTAGGGCCACACCATCGGGTGCGCCATTCTGTATACCATTAGAGGGATAAGTTAGTAAGTAAAGCGTACCGCCAGTAACAGAATTAGATGACCCCGATGATACTGTTGTAGTGTTATAGGTATTTCCAGTTGCCCCATTATACAGTACGACATCCAGGTCGGCAGCGTTTGTGCCTGTTGGCACAAAAACCTCTATATATTCATTGTAATCGTTACCCGGATTGTCATAGTTAATCTCTGCCAAATACTGAGCCGACAGGAGAGGGCAAAGCGACGCGAAAAAACCCAAAAGCAAAATCCTTTTCGTCATTGTTGTTTGAATTTAAGAAAACCTGAACTGCGGCAAATATAAGGTTTTATGCAGAATAAAGGGAACTCAATATAACAAAAATAACACAAAAGGACTTAGTATTTTTGTAACCAATTGATCTCAAGGGTAAAAAACTTGATTTGGTGTTGCGTAGCTTAGGATTTTGAACGAACACTTTGGGTAGTCAAAAGAACCGGCAGCTATGGGGTTAACTAGGAAACGTCTATCTTTACCCCTAATATTGGATCATGAAGAAACTCCTCATCGCCAATCGCGGAGAAATCGCCCTGCGCATCATGCGCACCGCGCGCCGCATGGGCATCCGGACCGTGGCCGTCTATTCGGAAGCAGACCGCCGCGCCCCCTTCGTGCGC
>JALVEF010000077.1 GCA_027031185.1 Saprospiraceae bacterium | reverse complement strand
ATAGCGTCTGCCGCCGGCATACGTCACCTTGGTGTCAATGGACAAGCGGTGCTGTCTTATTTTAAACTCCTTGCCGGCCAAAAAGTTAAAAACATAGTTAGAGTTGAACCGCGTATTGCGCTCAACACCGTCACTTCCGGTATATTTTGAATCAAACACCGAAGCCGTTACGAGATAATAATAGCCTTTGGAAAAGAACTTTTCGATACTAAACTCCACTCCATAATTTTCACCCGTACCATTATTTACGAGATTTGGCACGTCAGGGATAGTAAAATCCGCACCACCATTCAACATCGAAAAGGACGAGGCCTTGGCTTCCACGGGAATATTGTAGAGATACTGATAATACAGCTCCGTTTTGAGATGCACATCAGTGCCCAATCTGTGTGTGTATCCCACCACAGCATGGACAGCCTTGCTAAAATCCAGATCCCGGTTGGTCTCTACGCCGCTGCTATCCTGCGCAAAGTAGGTGACCGCCGGCTGCATTTGGCTGTGAAGACCCAAGCCAAGGGAGAGATCGGACGCAGTAGAAAGCCGGTAGCGCAGCCCCAGCCGTGGTTCCAAACTGTTGGTCCGGTTGAGCGTATAAAATTGATCATGGACGCCGGCCACTATCGAGACCCGGTCGAGGGGACGAAACCGCCAATTGACATACAACTGCCACAGCCACGTGGTGCCGTCATAAGCCTTGATTTCTTTATATTCTTCCTTCACGCGCGCTGTGTCGTGAATGCTCAGTCCGATGCGATCGGCCATGATGCCTGCCGTTATGCTCCGCCGGGCAGATAGCTTTTTATTAAGCTTTGCATGGGCGGAAAGTTTATACTGACCATGCCGGAAATTAAAAAAATCAGTTTGCGTGCCGTTGGCACGCACGGAGTCTATCTGGCCCGTGGTTTCCGTGCCGGAGGCGACCAGCATAAGCCGTGTGTACGTGTTCTTATCAAAAAAGTAAGTATGGGTGAGTCCGGTGATGCCTGTGTTTGAACCGAACAAGATATCCGTGGCATCTTCGGCAAACAGTTCGCTGTTATCACCTTCCGTCCGCGGGGCGATGTGTATATCGCTCAAGCCGCCTATCCCCCAGACCGAAAAGATGCCGGCACGACTAGTGGGAAAGTTGAATTTGAAATTTAGGTCCTGGTAGTCCGGAACGGCATCGCCTAACCCGAAGTCCAGACCGATTTTCTTGAGCACACCCACAGTAGCGTAGCGGTAATTGGCGATGTACGAGGCTTTGCCGGCTTTACGGAAAGGACCCTCCGCACCCAATTCAAAACCATTGAATCCGATTTGTCCTAGATATTCTCTTTTATCGCGGTTGCCGTTGCGCAACCGGATGTCAAACACACCGGACAAAGCATTCCCGTAATCGGCGCTCCAAGCCGATGTAAAGAAGTCCGAGTTGCTCAAGTTATTGATATTGAGCATACTCACGGGACCGCCGGTGGCACCGAGCGCGGAGAAATGGCTGGGATTGGGAATGTCAATACCCTCCATCCGCCACAACACCCCCAGAGGGGAGTTGCCCCGGATGATGATATCATTGCGGTCATCACTCGCCCCACTCACGCCGGCATAGTTCTGTGCCATCCGGGCCGGATCATTGAAGGTACCGGAGTAGCGCCCCGCTTCTTCGACAGACAGACTGCGGGCACTGACCGTAGCCAGTGGATTGGCCACCTGTCCTTTCGTCTTGGCACCGGCTTGGACGACGACTTCGGCGACCTTTACAAGAGATTCCTCCATACGGATGGTGAGTACTGTCTCTTTGGCCGACCGGACGACTATATTGGACAGACGCACCGGGTCATAGCCGAGATACGTCACTTCCAGCATATAGCGGCCGACCGGCACATTGTCTATCCGGAAAAAGCCTTCGGCATCAGTTGTTGCGCCCAGAAGCGGGTCCGTACCCGGAATGACCACAGAGGCTCCGATAAGCGGGTATTCTGACTGTTTGTCAATGACAAGGCCTTTGAGCGTTTGCATCTGGCCTTGTGCGGCGGTCGCGCCGCACAAGAAAAGCAAGAAAAGAAGCAGCGGGTTTTTCATACGCGTAGTTTTGTCTATCAGCCGCAAAGAACACCCATCCGCAGTTCGTGCGCCCCCTTTTTCCCGTAAACTGTCGAATCGGGCGGTTGAAATGGGTGAATACCGGGATGGACGGTGACTGTCGCGTTTCTTGTCTTTCCGGCCTTATGGAGATACGGCTTGCCAGTTAAGGCGATATGTGTTATTTTTGTGGTGACCAATAGATTGATTCCAAGTAATATGAAATCTCAAACATTTGGCGAAAAATTAAAAGAGCTTCGAACGAACTTGAATTACTCTCTCAAGTTTGTAGGGGAAAAGATAGGCTATAGCCCGAGGCTATTAAGCAAAATAGAGAAGAATGAGAAAAAGGCCCCGGAAAGACTTATTAAACCGCTGTCGAAGATTTTTAATGTCCCATACAGAGAGTTGATAGTAAAATATTTAAGCGAGGACATCTACTACCGGCTACGACATTCGGAATATGCCGACGAAATTCTGGACACTGTAAAAAGGCGAATCGCCACAGAGGGCAAAGGCACCGTGGAGAAAAAAACTAAAGAAAAGATTTTTGCATCCATCAAAGAATACTTCTCGGACAAACCGGTAAAGAGAGCCTACGTTTTTGGTTCATTTGCTCGAAATGCGTCCGTAAGCCTTGACAGCGATATTGATATTTTAGTTGAATTTGAAAAACCCAACAAAATAACGCTATTTGACCTTATCCAAATGAAAGAAGAGCTTTCCGATAAAACGGGTAGGAAGATTGATCTGGTTGAACAAGGACAAGAATTAAAATCTTTTAAAAACACCATCCGGAAAGAAAAAATATTAGTCTATGCCAGCTAAACCTTCCGATATCGAGAGAGTTTTCCACATGATTGAAAGCATTCACAAAATTTTTTCTTATACGGAAAATTTGAGCTTCGATGAGTTCTATAACAATGAATTGATCCAGGATGCCGTGGTAAAGAACTTTGAGGTAATTGGCGAAGCCGCCTACCACATTGGCCCCGAATTAAAAGATAAATACAAAAAAGTTGATTGGAGAAAAATCCAGGGGTTAAGACACATATTGGTTCACGAATATTACAGAATCAACCCGGAAATCTTATGGAATACAAGAGATAAGCACCTTCTCAATTTACTGGCTGATTTAGAGGAAATAATCGAAAAAGAGAGAAAAAGCCCCGAGGATGAATAGCTCACTGCCCATTTCGGATGGCGTCCCCACCAACAAAAAAGCCCCCGCGCCTGCGGGGGCTTTTTCATCAAAAGACCGGCATCAATGTCCGATGAATGGCGCGATGACCAGCGCCACCACAGACATGAGTTTTAGCAAAATATTGAGCGACGGGCCGGACGTATCCTTAAACGGGTCTCCGACCGTGTCACCGACGACCGCCGCCTTATGCGGCTCGGAGCCTTTGTAAAAGGTCTTTCCTTCGATATCCACCCCGTCCTCAAACATCTTCTTGGCGTTGTCCCAGGCGCCGCCGGCATTGGATTGGAAAATCGCCATCAGTACACCGGTGACCGTCACACCGGCCAGCAGGCCACCCAGCATCTCGGCACCGCCGCCAAAGCCGATTACCACCGGTGTCAGCACCGCCGCCAAGCCGGGCAGCACCATGCGCCTGATAGATGCCGCCGTGGAGATCTCCACACATTTGCCGTACTCCGCTTTGCCATCGGCGGCTTCAAAGGTACGGCGGTCGGCTTCCGCCCACTCCTCCATCGGCTTGTCCTCATACTTCTGCATCACTTTCAATGCCGCTTTCAGCTCCGGGATATTGCTAAACTGCCGGCGCACTTCCTGAATCATATCCATGGCTGCCTGCCCCACGGCATCCATAGCCAGGGCAGAAAACAAGAACGGCAGCATCCCACCGATAAACAAGCCCGCCATCACCTTCGGATTGGCGATGTTGATGGCAGGAATACCTGTGGTCAGCATATAGGCCGAAAACAGCGCCAGCGCCGTCAGGGCCGCCGAACCGATCGCAAAACCCTTGCCGATGGCGGCGGTGGTATTGCCCACGGCGTCCAGCTTGTCCGTACGGCCCCGTACCTCTTTGGGCAGTTCGGCCATCTCCGCAATGCCGCCCGCGTTGTCGGCGATCGGCCCGTAGGCATCTATCGCCAACTGAATACCCGTGTTGGCCAGCATACCAACGGCGGCGATCGCTATGCCGTACAGCCCGGCCATCTGATACGCGCCGATGATGGCGGCGGCGATGATCAGGATCGGCACCAGGGTCGAAAGCATGCCGACGGACAAGCCTGCTATGATATTGGTCGCGGTACCGGTAATAGATTTATTGACAATCTTGCGCACCGGCGGCGTGCCGGTACCGGTATAGTACTCGGTGATGAAACCAATCCCAAAGCCGGCCACCAAACCGATGATGACTGCCCAAAAGACGCCCATGGACGTGTATGTTTTGCCGTTTAGCTCCCAGCGCTCCGGCAGTACATTGGTTACAATGAGATAGGTGGCTATCAACATCAGCAAACCGGAGATGATCTCTCCCAGGTTGAGCGCTTTTTGCGGATTGGTGTTTTCGTCTTTGACCTTGACGAAGAACGTGCCGATGATGGAGGTCAAAATACCGGCACCGGCCAACATCAGCGGCAGCACAATCGCATTCAGTCCGCCGAAGCGCGAATCTTCGGCAAACGGGGCCAGTTTATAGAAAGCCGCCCCGATGACCATTGTACCGATGATAGAGCCTACAAACGACTCAAACAGGTCTGCGCCCATACCGGCCACGTCCCCCACATTGTCGCCGACGTTGTCAGCGATGGTAGCCGGATTCAGCGGGTGGTCCTCCGGAATGCCGGCCTCTACCTTGCCCACCAGGTCGGCACCCACATCGGCCGCTTTGGTGTAGATACCGCCACCGACACGGGCAAACAATGCAATAGACGACGCCCCGAAGGAAAAGCCGGTAATCACCGTCAAAATGCGATTGATATCCCAGCCCATATTCGAGTACAGCAAGAACAAGATGCCTACGCCCAGCACGCCCAGACCGACCACGCCGAGGCCCATCACCGCACCACCGGCAAAGGCCACTTCCAGTGCCTTGCCCAGACTCGTGCGCGCCGCATTGGTAGTCCGCACATTGGCCTTGGTGGCCACTTTCATGCCCAGATAACCCGCCAGCGCCGAGCACAGCGCGCCGGACACAAATGACAACAAAATCAGCGGTGAAGAATCCGCCTTACCACTGCCACTCCAGGCCAGCAAGACGCCCACCACAATGACAAAAAGGGTCAATACGCGGTACTCCGCCTTCAGAAAGGCCATGGCGCCCTCGCTGATCGCATTGGCGATACGAGCCATCCGGTCCGTCCCTACGTCTTGCTTACTCACCCAAGCAGACTTCCAAAATGTAAATAACAGACCAATCAATCCCAAAACGGGAACCAAAATCGTAACTGTCTTCAAATCCATACATCTCGCTTTTGCGAAAGTCCCCCGACTTTCTGTTTTCAATTGGTACGGCCTCGATGCATGCTATCCCAAAAAGCACACAGCAAAGCCCCTTACCGGTTCTTGTGAAACATCCGGCATCACACCGGTTTTTTCACAGCCCGCAAAGCTACAAAAAAGGTAACATATAGACGCCGCGCACCTGCATTCCGGCGGGAGCGACACGTTTACCGCTCAAAGCGCAAACGCTCTTTTTCAATTTCCTCCACCACGGCCTCTGCCTGCTCCGTCGGATAATCGCCCGTAAAGCAGGCATCACAGTACGAAAAGCCATCAAAAATATGCGCAAAATCTTCCGGCGCATTGTAAAACAGCGCGTCTGCGCCAATGTACGCGCGGATTTCTTCAATGCTTTTGTTGGCGGCAATCAACTCCGTACGCACCGACATATCAATACCGTAAATACAGGGATGGGTGATCGGCGGTGCCGCCGATGCAAAATAAATCTCCTCGGCACCGGCCTCGCGCAAGAGGGCCACAATACGTTTGGACGTCGTCCCCCGTACGATAGAATCGTCCACGACCACCAGTTTTTTACCTTTGATGGTATTCTTGATCGGATTGAGCTTGCGCTTGACGATGGCCTCGCGCTCGCTCTGTTTGGGCGAGATGAAAGACCGGCCGATATAGTTGGATTTGACCAAGCCGCGGTGGTGCGGGATACCGAGTGCTTCTGCCAGCCCCGATGCCGCAAAATATCCTGACGTGGGCACGTCTATCACAATATCCGGCTCCAGACCGGCCGCTTGTATCTTTTTGGCCAATTGCATGCCCATGCGAACGCGCTTGCCGGCAACCAGCGTATCATGCAGCTGCGTATCCTCCCGCGCAAAATAGATGTATTCAAATACACAAAACTTTTGTTCGGCACGATAGCCATCCATCCGGTAAATGTCCTCGCCATTTTCGATATACAGAATTTCGCCGGGCTGTAAGTCCCGCATCACCTCATAGCCCAGGTGATCAAATACCACCGTTTCAGACGCCAGGCCAAAGACCCAGCCCTTGTCCGTGGCCTTGCGCCCCAGGATCAGCGGCCGGATGCCGTGCGGATCGGTAAAGGCCAATAAGCCGTGATTGGCGATCACGGCAATCACGGAATACGCCCCCTCGACACGCTCTTGGGTGGCACGGGCAGCAGCCATAATATCTTGTGGCGTGATATGGGCCAGATCCTTTTTCTCCAGCTCGGCGGCAAAAGTGTATAGAATGATTTCCAAATCATTGGTGGATGCCGGCAAGACGTGGTAGTCGTGATACAGCGCCTTGTTCATCTCGACAAAGTTGGTCACATTGCCGTTGTGCACCATAGCAATGCCGAATGGATAGTTGGTCACGATGGGCTGGGCATTGCCGACATCGTTGGTGCCATGCGTGGTGTAGCGGACATGGCCGATACCGATTTTTCCTTTGAGCCGGCTCAGGTGTTTTTCCTTAAACACATCATTGACCAGGCCCAAGCCTTTTTTGATTCTAAATGTATCCTTGAAGGTGACGATACCGGCCGCATCCTGACCGCGGTGCTGGAGTGCCGTCAACCCGAGAATCAAGTCGGCAATGACTTTTCGCTTACCCGTAAAGCCTACGATTCCACACATGTTTTTTTACTGTTTAGGTACCCGCAAAACCGGGCGCTAACCCACCAGGTCAAACGCCATTTTCAACGCCTCGGCATAAAAGCGATGCTCGACCGCCAGGCCGCGCCGCTTGACTTCTTCCAAAGAACGGGCGCCCCGCAAGTCCACATCGGCTTGGGCGACAACCCTACCATCGTCTATCTTGTCATTGACAAAATGGACCGTGATTTTGGTTACCGGCAGGCGATTTTCCCAGGCCCATTCATACGCTCCCAGGCCCCGGTGAAATCGCGTATCTGCCGGATGGATATTGACTATGCGCCCGGGAAAGGCATCCGTGAACAAGGGGGTCAGCCGCCGCATAAAACCGGCCAACACAATAAAGTCGGCACCCACCTCCCGGATGGCGGCGACGGCCTCCTGCTCAAACGCCTCACGCGTCCGGCCCCGCGACGGAATGACTACGGCGGACACACCTTGCTCGCGCGCCACTTGCAGTCCTCCGGCATCCGGCCGGTTGGAGATGACGAGCACCACCTCCGCGATACCGTGCAGCGCACCGGTGCGGCACGCTTCGATGAGCGCGGCCATATTGCTGCCCCTGCCGGATATCATGATGACCAGTCGTTTCACGGTGCTACGGTTTTTCCCGACAATATGGCATTGAGACGGCGCCCAATGTCTCTGCGAAAATATTTGGTGCGGAAGCGGACAGTTTCCACACCGGCATAAGCCCGCGCAATGGCCTCGTCCAGATCCGCGCCCTGCGCGACGACATGGAGCACCCGGCCGCCCGCGGTCACCATCCTATCCCCCTGTGCGCTAACGCCCGCATAAAACAACCGGACGTCGCCCGTCGGTCGCACCTCAATCGGGAAGCCCGTTTCGTAATCACCGGGATAACCGCCGGACGCCAAGACGACATCCACGAAGTAGCCGTCGGCGAAGGCCGGCACGTGCCGGCCGATTTCCTCGTTCAGGCAGGCCTCCATCAGTTCCGCGAGGTTGTTGCGCAGGGCCGGCATCAGGACCTCCGTCTCCGGATCCCCCAGGCGGACATTGTATTCGAGAAGGTACGGCCCGCGGGCCGTGATGATGATACCGAAATACACCACACCTTTGTAGTGCATCCCCTCCGCAGCGATGCCGCGCAAGGTCGGGCGAATAATTTTTGATTCTATTTCTCTTTGCAGATCGTCGTGCCAGCCGGGCACGGGGCAAAAGGCACCCATGCCACCGGTATTGGGGCCGCGGTCGCCATCGAGCAGCTGTTTGTGGTCTTGACTCGGCGGCAGCAGAAAAATGTCGCGTCCGTCGGTAAAGCCGATGACGGAGATCTCGTCACCGTCAAGTTTTTCTTCGATTACCAGGCGGGCGGCATCCCCGTATTTTCGGGACAATTCATCCAAAGCGGCAAGGGCGTTTTGTGTGTGCCCACACACAAAGACGCCCTTGCCGCCGGCCAGTCCATCGAATTTGATGACCAGCGGGCCGCCGTGCGCGCGGACATAGCGCCGGGCATCGGCGATATGGTCAAATGTGCGAAACGGCGCGGTCTGCACACCGTACCGCTGCATAAACTCTTTGGCAAAATCTTGGAAGATTCCAACCGGGCGGCGGCGGCATCCGGACCCAGGACGCGAATGCCTGTCTGCTTAAAGAAGTCCACAATACCGGCGGCCAGCGGTTGTTCGGGCCCCACAAAAATGCGGGTGATATTATTTTTTATACAAAAATCACGCACCGCATCGAAACTATTAATATTCACCTCGTGGCTGTTGGGGATAGCCGCATTACCGGGCAGGACAAACACGTTTTCGGGGCCGATGTCTTTGCCGAGTTTCCAGGCGATGGCATGCTCGCGGCCGCCACTGCCCAGCACCGCTATTTTGTGTGGATAGGTCATTGGATGAGTTTTTGGTCTGCTTTATTCAATTCGTTTTTCAGCTCGTCAATTTCGCGTTGCAGGTGCGGTTTGAAAGAATAAATATTCAAAGCCCGGACGGCGGCGTAAGCGGCATTGTCCGGATGGACGACCGTCATGGCCGGCGTCCTGGAAGGCATCATCAGGGAGGAATTCAGATTGAGCAGCATATCCGCCTTGTCTTTGAAAGGCGGACAATTGATGACGGGTATGGTCAGATTGGCGGCGAGGGCGCCGCCCAGGCCGTTGGAGCGACCGGCGATGGCAATGACCGCCGCCGGTTCCACTGTCTCGTTGTAGGCAGCCGCCAGCTCGACGATGCGCTCGCCGTTTTTGTGGGCGGAGATGATGCGTTTCTGAATCGCCACATCGTAGCGTTCCAGGTAGGACTGAATTTTTTCGGCGTGGGGCAGGTCTGATGCCGATCCCATGACGATGGCGACGAAGCCAGGGCGGATGAGCCGGGCATGGATGAGATTGTGATAGATACGCGCAGCCGGCGGTACGGGAGGCAGCTGCAATTCCCGTCCGGTGATCAATTCGTAAATCTCCCGGTACCGGCGGGCCGTCTCGCGCACAATGCGGGCGGGCAATACAAGCGGCACCTCGCCCGCGACCTTGTTTTTGAGCATCCACTGGCGGACAAATTCCTTGTCCATTTGCGCCACTTTGGTGCGCGATTTTTTGTAGTCCGCCGCGCGCCAGAAGCGGGAGGAGTCGGGCGTGTGAATTTCGTCTATCAAAATCAGCTTGCCGTCAAGCAGGCCAAACTCGTACTTGGTATCCACCAGGATGATGCCCTTTTTTGCCAGATAGCGGCTGCCGCGCTCAAAGAGAGCGAGCGCCGTTTTTTTCATTTTTTGATAGACCGGTTTGGAGACCAGGCCGAGCCGGATAATCTCCTTTTCGGAAATTTCCGTATCCAATTCATCCTTGGTGGTCGGCGTCAGGATGGGTGCGTCAAAGGCTTGGTTTTTTTTCATACCGTCCGGAACGGTCACACCGCTAAAGGTGCGCTGGCCCTTTTCATAACCACGCCACATCGAACCGGTCAGGTAGGCCCGCACGATCATCTCCACGCGTATGGGTTTGGCCTCGCGCACGACGGAGAGATTGGGATCTACGGCCTCCACCAGGTGGTTGGGGATGATGTCTTTGGTCTTCTCAAACCAAAAGTTGGTGATACCATTGAGGACCGCACCTTTTCCCGGGATCGGGGTTTTGATTTTTTTATTAAAAGCGGAGATGCGGTCGGTGACGGCGATGAGCCGTTTTTTGCTGTTGATGCGCATACTGTCCCGCACCTTCCCGCGATGGATGAGCGGCAGTTGGGGAGAGTTGAACCGGGTAAATGCCTCCATATTCTCTTGTACGTTTTGCAGTGGTGGTTTAGTGTTTGAAGTGTCTCAATCCGGAAAATACCATGGCCACACCGAGGCGGTCGCAGGCTTCGATGACGGCCTTGTCGCGGATAGATCCGCCCGGCTGAACAATCCGGCGAATGCCCGCAGCGGCAGCCAACTCCACATTGTCCGGAAACGGGAAAAAGGCATCGGAGACCAGCAAAGCGCGGGAAAGGAAAGAAGCGTTTTCGGCGTGACCGCCGAATTGTTTTTTGATGAAGTCCGTCGCTTTCTCAATGGCGAGGCGCGTAGCCACCAGGCGGTTGGGTTGGCCGGCGCCCATGCCCCACAAGGCGTACCGCCCGTTGACTTCGCCGACGATAGCGATGGCATTGGACTTGATGTGCTTGACGACTTCCAGCCCGAAGCGAAGCAAGTCCTTGTCGGCTTCGACGTCCAGGACTTCGCGGGTGACGTTCTGCAATTCCGTATAGAGCCGGTCATCCGGAGACTGGGCCAGCAAGGTACCGCCGATGAAGCGGTAGTCGGTATCCCCGGGCAAGTTGCGCACATCGAGGCTGATGACGCGCAGGTTTTTGGCTTGTGCCAGATAGGCGAGCGCTTCGGGCGTGTAACCGGGAGCGATGATGACTTCGACAAACTTGCGCCCGGCCTTGTCGTCCAGATCCAAAAAAGCCACGGTATCCCGGTCCACCGGCGCATTGAAGGCGATGATAGAGCCGAAGGCCGACACCGGATCGCCGGCCCAGGCCAACTCGAGGGCTTCGCGCGGCTGTCCGGCGACGGCCACGCCACAGGTGTTGGTATGTTTGACGACGGCACATGCCGGCGCGGGCTGATGCCTGACGGCCCGGACGGCGCCGTGGATGTCGAGGATGTTGTTGTACGACAGCGGCTTGCCCTGGTGGACGACCATGTCCGCCAGGGTAAGGCCGGACGGGGAAGCGGGCCAGTACCAGGTCGCCGTTTGGTGACTGTTTTCGCCGTAGCGGAGCGGCCTGCCGCCGGCAAAGTGCAGACGCAGGCTTCGGCGGCCGGTCTCCCGGTCCATCGCATCGGCAATGAGGGCATCATAGTCCGCGGTGTGGGCAAAGGCATCGGCCATGAGTTGCTTGCGGAAAGCATACGTCGTGCCGCCGTGGGCGTCCAGCTCATGCAAGAAGGCCTCGTACTGTGGCGGTGCGGTAAGCACCGTCACATACTTGAAATTTTTGGCGGCGGCGCGGATCATCGTCGGCCCGCCGATGTCAATATTTTCGATGAGGGTATCCAGGCCGGCGCCTTCGGCCAGAACCCGGGCGAAGGGATAGAGATTGCACACAACCAGATCAATGGGTTCGATGCCGAGGGCAGCTGCTTCGGCGGCGTCCTTTTCGCGGTCAAAGAGCAGGGCCGACTCGATGCGGAAAGAGATGGTCTTCATGCGGCCGGCAAAGGCTTCGGGATTGCGGGTGACCGAGGTGATGTCCGTGACGGGGATCCGGGCGGCTTCGAGAACTTGACGGGTGCCGCCGGTGGAGATGATCTCACAGCCGGTCTGTGCCAAACGGGCCGCCAGCGGGACAATATCCGTCTTGTCCGATACGCTGATCAGGGCGCGACGAATGCGGATCAGGCCGCTGCTATCCGGCTCGACGATCGGGGCACTGTCGTGATTTTCGTGGATGCTCATGCTTTGACAGAGGTTTGATTGCGCTTGCGCGCATGTATGTGATTGACAATGTTTTGGAAAATCCGCAGGCCGGCAGCCTCGCCGGTGTACTGCATCCGGTTGGGATGGTTGTACACGGACAAGAATGCTTCGGGGTGAGGCATCATGCCCAGGACGTGACCGGACGGGTCGGTCAGGGCAGCGATTTGGCGCACAGATCCGTTGGGGTTGGCCGGATAGGTGGTGGCGGGGCTGCCATCGGCCAGGCAGTAGGTCAGGGCATCCAGCCCGTCCCGGACGACTGTCGTTTCGGCTGCAGGGGTGAGAACAAGTTTGCCCTCTCCGTGGCGCACGGGGACGGGGAAGATATCCAGGCCGTGCAAAAACGGGGTTTTGTTTTTCGGGTTGACGCGGCAATAGACCCACCTGTCTTCGAAATGGCCGGAGTCGTTGGGTTCGAGGGCGGCTTCCTGCTCAAAGTGTCCCGATGTGTTGGGCAACAGGCCCAGGCGGACGAGAAACTGAAAGCCGTTGCAAATACCCAGGATGAAGCGGCCGGCCCGGATGAATTTTATTAATTCATCGAAAAGTGTGCGGCCGGACGGCAATTTTTTATACTTAATTTTATTGGCCATGACCTTGCCGGAGCCGAGGTCGTCACCAAAGGAAAAGCCCCCGGGAAAATTGATGATGTCAAAGTCGTGAATTTGGACCGAGTCATCGAAGATGTCATTGATGTGGACGATGTGTGCTTGAGCACCCGCCAGCGTGTAGGCGGCAGCCATCTCGTTTTCGCAATTGATGCCGAAGCCGGTGAGTACAAGGGCCTTGACGGGTACGGGTGTCAAAACGGTGTGGTCCATGCGGCACGGAGTTTTGTCAAAGGGATATCGGCGATCTTTTTGCCTGCGAGGCGGATGACGAGTGCGGGCGCACTCGTCACGACGCCGAGCCGGTGGGCATCATCGCCAAAGAGCTGTTCGAAGGCTTCGGCATGCGGCGGCGATACGGACACGATAAAACGGGAATGGGACTCGGCAAACAGCTTGACGATCAGGTGCAGGTCGCCGAGACGATCCAGCGATACATCGGCTCCGAGTGTGCCGTCCAGCACGGATTCGGAAAGCGCGACGGCCAGGCCACCGTCCGACAGGTCATGTGCCGAGACGATCCAACCGGCATCGTGGGCTTGCATCATCTTCAAATAACGAGACCGGGCCAAAACCTCGCGCACCTTTGGTGCGCAACCTTCTTCCACATGGCGGCGCGTGAAGAAGGTGGAACCGCCCATTTCATCGTAGGTCTTGCCGACTTGATAGATGATGTCGCCGGCGTGCTTAAACTCGGATGTAGTCGTGCGGCGCACGTCCGGTATCTTGGCGGTCATGGAAAAGAGCAGGGTGGGCGGAACGGATATTTTGACGCCGCCGGCAACGAAGTCGTTTTTCATGGAGTCCTTGCCCGAGGTCATGGGAATGTCAAAGAACACGGACATATCATAGAGGGCCCTGGCCATCAGGACGAGTTGGCCGAGTTTGCGCTTGCCGTCGGGGTTTCGCTCCGGGTGGTAGGCGGAATCCGGCACGCAAAAATTGTCGTTGGCGGACCAGAAGATGCCGTCGTTGGCTTGTGTATTGGGCAGGCGGCCGCCGACGGCGATGATTTGGCGGACGGCTTCGTCAAAAGCGCCACAGGCGGCGGCGTAGGGGTCCAGCTCGACAAACTTGGGCATCAGTCCGTTGGATACGGCGATGCCCTGGTAGGAGTCAAAGTCCAAGCGGAGGACAGCGGCGTCTTGGGGGGCGTGGCCGTTGGCCATCAGGGGTTTGATGATGGACTTGCCCTGCACTTCGTGGTCGTAGCGGCGGATCACGGCTTCGCGCGAACGGACGTTGTAGTCCGCGAGCAGGTCGAGGATGGCTTCGGCGACGTCCAAATTGTCGAAGCGGTCAAAGTGCGTGGGATGGATGGGGGGGCTTTGCCATTCGGCTTGCATATATTTTTGGGGGACACCATTGTGGAGGAAGTCCATATCGAGATACGCGATGCGGGTGCCATTGTACTGCACGTCCAGGAAGCCAGTGTCCGTAAAACGGCCAATGTCGGTGACTTCGACCTCCATTTTTGCGGCCAGGGCGAAGAGGGCGGGGAGTTGGTCCGGTTCAACGACGAGTGTCATGCGCTCCTGGGATTCGGAGACGAAGATTTCCCAGGGTTTGAGTCCGGCGTATTTAAGTGGTACTTTTTCGAGATAGACGACGGCGCCGTTGGTAATTTCGGCGAGTTCACCGACGGAGGAGGAGAGTCCGCCGGCGCCATTGTCGGTGCTGGCTTTGATCAGTCCGCGGCGGGCGGCGATGTAGAGGAAGTCGGCGAGTTTTTTTTGGGTGATGGGGCTGCCGATTTGGACGACAGACATAGGTACCGATTCGTCCAGGCCGGCAGAGGAGAAAGTGGCACCGTGGATGCCGTCCTTGCCAACCCGGCCGCCGGCCATGATGATGTGGTCGCCGGGGTCAATGCGCTTTTCCCAGGTGGGGCGGTTGCCGTAGGTGTAGGGCATAAGCGCGCCGGTGCCACAATAGACGAGGGGTTTGCCGGCATATCTATCGTCAAAGACGATGGCGCCGTTGACGGTGGGGACGCCGGATTTGTTGCCACCGTCTTCGATCCCCTTGACGACACCTTCGAAGACCCGCCGGGGGTGGAGTTGGCCGGGGAGGAGTTCTTTGTCGTAGTCGGGCGGGCCGAAACACAGGACGTTGGTATTGAAAAAGAGGCGGGCCCCGCCGATGCCTGTGCCGAGGGCGTCGCGGTTGACGCCGAGGATGCCGGTGATGGCGCCGCCGTAGGGATCCAGGGCGGAGGGGGAGTTGTGTGTTTCTACTTTCCAGACGAACAGGAGGTCGTCCGAGGCTTTGACGACGCCGGCATTGTCGGAGAAGACTTTGACGAGCCAGTCGTTTTGGTTGGCGAGGAGGTGGTCGCGGACGCGCTTGGTGGCACCTTGGATGTAGGTTTTGAACAGGGAGCGGATGGTCTCCGTCTTGCCGGTATCCAGGTCGCGGTATTCGATGACGGCGTTGAACTCTTTGTGTTTGCAGTGCTCGGACCAGGTCTGCGCCAGGATTTCGAGTTCACAATCGGACGGCTCCGGCGGCAAGCCCATCTCGTGTCGCACGGCCCGGGTGGCGGGGTTGTCATAGTAGCGGCGGATGGCTTGCATTTCTTCGAGATTGAGCGCCAGCAGGCGCTCGCGGGAAAGAACCAGGAGGTCTTCGTCGGTGCCCGACAGGTCAAAGAACCGGGTGGTGGTATCTGCCTGCATCCGGACAACGGGGACGTAGAGATTGCGGAAGGCCTCGCGCGCCTGCGCACGGGAGAAGACCTGAATGTGGTGGATGAGCGGGTTGGCGATCAGACGGGCGATGGCCTGCAATTGTGCTTCGGACAGGGCCTTTTCGATGTAGTAAATATCTTGTGTAAAGATGTATTGGGTGCGGAGGTCGGCCGGCGTATTGAAATAATCGGCCAGGGCAGCCTGTGAGGACATAGCTTCATCATCGGTGACGCCGGGCCGTTTGGCGATGGCGATGAAGGACCGGAAGTCATCCGGGGCCGGGAAGTCGTTTACAAAGACGTCTTCGGTGATGTGGTCTTGGATGCAGTGTGTGGCGAAATTCCGCAAGTCTGCTTCGCTGATATCATAGGCAAAGGAGAAGTGCCGGGAATGCCGGACGCGGCCCGTGTCGAATCCGAGGGCGCGGTGGGCCTCGTGGCGGAGTTTGTCACCCACCGTGTCGCGAAATCGGCTCTTCTTCAGGGTCTGCACGGATGGCAGCATAAGCTAACTTTAAGAGTCAGGTGGTCTGTTTTTCTTTGTGTGTAACTGTTTAGGTACCCGCTGTTTTTGCGCTAAAATGGCCTTTTTGCCCCTGTTTTTGCAAAAATTTTCTCACGTAGCGCTGCTACGCATCGAAAATTTAATGTACAGAGC
>JALVEF010000076.1 GCA_027031185.1 Saprospiraceae bacterium | reverse complement strand
AAAAAGGCGGGGTACCGGCAGCCGGTGCATCAATTCGCCTGTCGTGGTATCGGTGAGCACGGCCTCTTTGGCCACAGCGGCGTATTCCTGTCCGGCCATGACAAAGACAAAGACGCCGATGAACATCAGCGACATGGAGTCGAGATAATAGCCGATCGCGATAAAGGTAAGGGCCAACAACTTGCCTATCCATGCCGCGATGCGCGTGCCGCGCCGGCGCCCCAGCTTCCAGGAAAGTCCCGCGCGCAGGATCCGCCCCCCGTCCAGCGGGAAGGCCGGTATCAGATTGAAGCCGACCATCAGCAGATTGGCCAGCATCAAGATGCGCACAAAGTATTTGGGCCCGCCAAACAGCGCATTGATATCCTCTTCGCCAAACAACTCCCCGAACGGCGCGTGCAGCAACGTCGGGCTGAGCACCAAGACAATCAGGATATTGACCAGCGGGCCGGCGATAGAGACCGCCATCTCGTTGGCCGGTTTTTCCGGCATCCGGTTGAGACGCGCCATCCCCCCGATCGGTGTGAGCAGTACGTCGCGCGTGTCCACCCCGTACCGCCGCGCCATCAGGATATGGCCAAACTCGTGCAGGACCACACAGGCAAACAGCGCCAGGATATACAGCAAAAACCACAGGATAGACGTGTACGTCATCCCATTGCGCATACCCGAATACACCGCCCATACCGGCAGCAGAAAAAAAGACCAGTGCAGGCGGACCGGCACACGAAAGAGATGACCGAGATGAAGGGACTTGCGCATAGTACTGTAACGCAATGGTCCCTGTAAGTGTTTTGTTCATCGAACCTATAAGGTTTTCAAAACCTTATAGGTTCGAGCGCTACAAGCCCAACAGCACCTCCACCGGATCATTGCCCCCAAACAGCATCCGCTCCGGATTTTCCAGCATCTCCTTGACCTTGTACAAGAAGCCCACCGACTCCCTGCCGTCAATGATGCGATGGTCGTAGGAAAGTGCCACGTACATGACCGGCCGGATGACTACCTGTCCGTTTTCAGCTACGGGGCGCTCCACGATGTTGTGCATGCCCAGGATGGCCGACTGCGGCGGATTGATGATCGGTGTGCTGAGCATGGAGCCGAAGACACCGCCGTTGGTGATGGTAAACGTGCCGCCCTCCATCTCTTGCAGCGTGATCTTGCCGGTACGGGCCTTGGTCGCCAGCCGCTTGATCTCGCGTTCGATTTCCGCAAAGCTCATGGCCTCCGCATGGCGAAGGACGGGCACCATCAATCCCTTGGGCGAGCTGACGGCAATGCCGATATCCGCATAGTCATGATAGACGATTTCGTCCCCTTCGATTCGGGCATTGACGGCGGGGAAGAGCGCCAGCGCCTCCGTCACCGCCTTGGTAAAGAAGGACATAAAGCCCAGACTGACACCGTATTTTTCTTTGAAGACCGGCTTGTACTTTTTGCGGATGTCCATGATGGCCTGCATGTTCACCTCATTGAAAGTGGTGAGCATGGCCGTCTGATTTTTGACCGCTACCAGACGTTGGGAAATCTTGCGGCGCAGCATGGACATTTTCTCGCGTCTTATATGGCGTTTGCCACCCCTTGAGGGGGTGGCGGGGTGGCTCTGGTCCTCCGAAAGTGCTTGTAGTACATCCCTTTTGGTGATGCGCCCCCCACTGCCGCTGCCGTTGATTTTGGTGGTATCTATGCCGTGTTGGCTGATCATGTTTTGCGCCACCGGCGTGGCCTTGACGCGGGGCGCTTCGGCGGCGGGCGTCGCCGAAGCCATCTGTGGAGCAGGATCCGGCGTTGTCGGGGCGGATTCCCCGGGTGCAGGCGCCGGGGGCGGGGGAGTGGCCTCCTTCTTTTTCTTGTGGCCTGCCGGTGCCGGTGCGTCCGTATCAATGAGACAGACGACCTGACCGACTTCCACCACGTCGCCCTCTGCGGCCTTGAGTGTGATGCGCCCCGAAGTCTCGGCGGGCAGTTCCAGTGTCGCCTTGTCGGAATCTATCTCCGCGATGACCTGATCCTTTTCGACCCAGTCACCGTCTTGCACCAGCCAGGCGGCGATCTGTACTTCGGTGATGGATTCACCCGGGCTGGGTACTTTCATCTCTACAATCGGCATGGTCCATTGGTTTTTACCATTCACTGCCGGGCGCCTCCCCGGGACGGGAACTCATTTTGCGTAAGCAAAAACACTTTCTAATAATTTTTGGGTGCGCTTCAAATGCACCTCATAAGACCCGGATGCCGGGCTGCCCGAATCGGGCCGCGTGATGGCGGTGACCGGCGTCAGGTCGTAATGGAGACAAAAATAACTCCATGCTCCCATATTGCGCGGCTCCTCCTGCACCCAAATAAACTGGGCCTTGTGGTATTTCTTGACGATGGCGGCCAGTTCTTTGCGCGGCAGCGGATACAGCTGCTCCAGTCGCACGAAGGCCATATTGTATCCCTCCTTGCGCGTCTCGCGGGCCTCCACGAGGTCGTAATACACTTTTCCCGAACAAAACAAGACGGTGTCCACGTCTTTGGCCTTGACAGCCGGGTCGTCTATCACGGGGCGGAAGTGGCCCTTGCTCAACTCGTCCGTGCCGGACACGGCGCGGGGGTAGCGCAGCAGCTTTTTGGGCGTGAAGATGACCAGCGGCACGCGAAACGGCCGGTGGATGTGCAGGCGCAGCAAGTGGAAGAAATTGGCCGGTGTGGTCGGATTGCACACTTGCATATTTTCTTCGGCGCACAGCTGCAGGAAGCGCTCGATGCGTGCGCTCGAGTGCTCGGAGCCCATGCCCTCGTAGCCATGCGGCAGGTACAGCACCAGGCCGTTGTAGGCATTCCACTTGTCGGCCGCCGCCGACAAGTACTGGTCCAGGATGATTTGGGCGCCGTTGAAGAAGTCGCCGAACTGGGCTTCCCAGATGGTCAGGCCGTGGGGCACGCCGAAGGCATATCCGTATTCAAAGCCCAGGACGCCGTACTCGGACAGCGGCGAGTTATACACATAGAAAGCGGCCTGGTCGGCGGCCAGGTGCTGCAGCGGAATGTATTCCTCTTCGGTATCTTCGGCTTTGAGCACCGCGTGCCGGTGGGCGAAGGTGCCCCGCTCCACATCCTGTCCGGATAGGCGGACAGGATGGCCTTCTGCCAGGAGACTGGAGTAGGCCAGCGTCTCGGCGATTGCCCAGTCCACGCGCCCGCTCTCCACCATGGCCAGCCGGTCCGCCATCAGCTTGCGCGCCTTGCGGAAGAAGTTGATCCCGTCGGGCAGCGTGAAGATCTTCCGCGCATAGGACAGCAGTTGGCGCTTGGGCACGCCCGTCTTTATCTTTTTCTCAAAATCCCGGAGCGTCGGCTTCTTAAAGCCCTTCCACGCCTCGTGCATGAAGTTTTCGATCGGGACCTTGGCCGATGCTTTGGAAGCCTCGAACGCGGCTTCGAGTGTGGCCTCGAAGTCTTTGATTTTCCGTTGAGCTTCCGCTTCGGTGAGCAAGCCGTCGCGGATGAGCTTTTCGGTGTAGATGGTGAGCAGATTGGGGTGCCGGGCGATGATTTTGTAGAGCTTGGGTTGGGTGAATTTGGGCTCATCGCCTTCGTTGTGGCCGTATTTGCGGTAGCCGAGCAGGTCAATGAAGATATCGCGGTGAAACTGCTGGCGGTAGGCCACGGCCAGGTCTATGGCGCGGATGACGGCGTCCAGGTCGTCGGCGTTGACGTGAAAGACAGGGCAGAGCGTGACTTTGCCCACGTCGGTGCAGTAGGTACTCGTGCGCGCGTCGAGGTAGTTGGTGGTGAAGCCCACCTGGTTGTTGACGACGATGTGGATGGTGCCGCCGGTAAAGTAGCCGTCCAGGCCGGCCATTTGCACGACTTCATAAATCACGCCCTGGCCGGCGATGGCCGCATCGCCGTGGATGATGACGGGCATGATCTCCTCCGGTTTCTCCAGCTTGTGATCCAGCTTGGCGCGGCTGAGGCCCTCGGCCACCGGATCCACCGATTCCAGGTGGGAGGGATTGGGGCACAAGGTCACGCGGACCGGCTTGCCGTCCGCTGTGGTGACCTTTTTGGAAAAGCCCAGGTGATATTTGACATCGCCGTCAAAGTCTTCGGCGCCTTCAAAGGCCTTGCCGCGAAATTCATTGAAGATTTGCGTGTACTCCTTGCCCATGATGTGCGCCAGCGCGTTGAGCCGGCCGCGATGGGCCATACCCAGCACCACCTCTTTGGTACCGGACCGGATGCCGTTGCGCACCAGGCGTTCCAGGGCGGGGATCAGGCTCTCGCCGCCTTCGATGGAGAAGCGCTTTTGCCCGACAAATTTTTTCTGCAAAAACTGCTCGAAGACCACCGTTTTGGTCAGCAATTCGTGCAAGGCCAACCGGGTGTCGGCGCTGAGCCTGGGATCTTCCTTGACTTCGATGCGTTCTTGTATCCACCGGACGCGCTCCGGATCGCGGATGTACATGTACTCCACGCCGATGGACTGGCAGTACATGCGTTGCAGATGCGCGACGATGTCGCGCAGCGTGGCCGGT
Organism: Saprospiraceae bacterium; assembly: GCA_027031185.1. GTDB lineage: Bacteria > Bacteroidota > Bacteroidia > Chitinophagales > Saprospiraceae > HyVt-613. The sequence goes on along the minus strand of JALVEF010000076.1, from coordinate 455 downwards.
CCGATGCCGATCAGCTCACCGGCCCGGAAGCTCGTATCCAGGTCTTCTTTGGTCAGGCCGAAGTTCTCGATATCCAGCGTGGGGCGGTAGGTGCGGCGGGCGCGCACCGGATTGGTCTTGGTAAACAAATGCCCCCGCCGGCGGTAGCCGTCTATCAGATTGATGACACGAAACTCTTTGTGGATATGGTCGGGAATCGCCTCTGTCGTTCCCGTCTCGTAGTCACTCTGTGCAAAGTCGAAGCCTTCAAAAAACTTGCGCCAGCCATAGTCCACCGACTCGGGATCTTGCCGGTATTGCCGGTACAGGTCTTCGATGGAGCGGCTGTGTACAGCCCCCAGATAGGTCATGTTGTCCTTCATCCTGATGATTGACTGACGATTCGGCTATCTAACGAACCAAGGGGCAGAATGTTGATAGATAGGGGAGGGGAATCATCCCCCTGCGCCAATGCT
>JALVEF010000075.1 GCA_027031185.1 Saprospiraceae bacterium | reverse complement strand
CTTTTTTTGGTAACCACTCGCGCGGGAGTAGTTGATAGTTTCGAATGGTTTTTGGGTTTTGTTCAAGGTTTAGCTCAGATGGTATTCCGGCAAGATGGTGATGAAGTACAGCAGGTTTTGGATTTTTTCTTCGAGGCTCATCACGATGGCCGGGTCGCCGGGGTTGTTCAGGTAATTGTTGTATTCTACGGTCCATTCAAAATCGGGCAGACCCGGGATGAGAATGGACTTTAAGAAGTCTTTTTGGCTTTGGGTCAGGGGCATGGGCAGCAGTGCTTTTGCGAAGTCATTGACGACGGCATTGGGGTCGGCCGGATTGTCCACGACGGCTTGCAAGTAATCCAGGACGACGGTTTTGAACAGGAGGTTGTCCACCATGTATCCAAAGATCACCCCTGCGGTGATCTGGCCGCGGACGGTGAGATTGACGGAATTGAGCCACCAGCGGTAGTAGCCGGGAGCTTGGTAATAAGCCTTCCACCCGGAAACTGACGGGGGAGAAAGGATCTCCTGCCCGATGTATGCGGTGATGTAAAAGATTTCGAGATTCCAGTAGTGGATGTCTTTCATTTGTACCGGCCGGATAAGGTCAAATTGTTTGACAGCGGAATAGATAAAGTCCGCCGGGCTTTTGATCATACAACCCATGCTCAGTGTGTCGAAGAAGTGCTCACTCTTCAAAAGCGTTTTGAGGACGGGAGCGATTTCATAGTTGTTGGCGATGAGCATTTGAGCCAGCGGCTCGATTACGTTCATTTCCGTGGTGGCGGTAATGTCGTAATATACAAACCAGCGGTACAGTTTGCGCACGATGAATCGGGCCACTTCGGGTTGTTGGAAAATGATATCAATGGCGTCTTTGTACTCTTCGGATCCGTTTGGCGGGATGGTCGCATTATTGAAGCGAGCGGACAGCTGCTTGGTAGAATTGTCGTGGTCATCGGGGGAGAAGCTGACACCGAGTACATAGTTGGGGTCAAAAGAAAACTCGTTTTCGATGTGCCAACCGGTAAAGACTTTGGCGAGGGCGACGACGTCTTGTTCGGTGTAGTTGGTGTAGTCGCCGGGGCCGGCCTGGGGGCCTTTTCCGATGGTGAAGAGTTCCAGTAGCTCACGGGCGAAGTTTTCATTTGGTTCGTCGGCGATGTTTTCATTGCCGTTGAGATAGTACAGCATGGACGGATCGATGGTGATGTCCTTGGTGAGCTGTTTGAAGTTGCCTGTGGCGTGGCTGCGGAGCAGTTTGATGTAGCGATAGAGCGCTGTTGGTTCGTCAATGTCAGCGACGACAAAGTGATTGTGCCAGAACAAGGTCATTTTCTCGCGGATAGACACGCCCTCGTCAAGAACCAGTCCGGTGAGCCAGCTCCGCAGGGATTCGTGGCGGTACATATAGATTTCATCTTCGACACCGGCGGTCCACGCTTTGTCCACCCACGACTCGCCGACGGGTACCTGCGGATCATTGTCAAAATAGGGGTTGACGGGCTCCGGTGGTTGGGGTTGGGGAGCAAACAGCTGGTCAATGGTGGCGTCAAGGCCGTTGGTAACGGCGTCTTTGATCATTTGGTGCGTGGGGCCGAAGGTGGTACGGCGGAGCAGGTGGCCGGCTTCTTGGTAGGTCCAGGGTCCGGTGTAGGGGTCAATGCCCTTTTCACTGGGCCCAAGCTGCTGGAGTTTGTCAAATTGTCGGATGCCGCTGCCGAAGATGGTGGCCATCCATTGCCGGCGGTTTTTGAGGCGAAGATACCTGCGGTCCGGTAGTTGGGGCAGATGAACTTTCTTTTTCCGTCTTTTGGTTGCTTGTGCGATCATGGCTCTGGTTTATGGATCATGTTAGGAAGACGCATTATAAGCAGCAAACGCTTCCTGCCTTACTTTATAAGTGCAGACGGATGAGAAAAGAAATAGTTACGGTTCAACTGAGGTGAAATTCCGGTAGTTCAAAAATAGCACGCAGGAGTTTTCGGATTTTCTTTTCCAAACTCAGGCGGATATTGTCATCATCGGGGTTGTTGATGTAGTTGTTATACTCGACGGTCCACTCAAAATCCGGCAATCCGGGGATGAGTACGGATTTGAGGTAATCTTTGAGGCTGTCGGGAACAGGTACGGGCAAGAAAAGTCTCACCAAGTCGGCGACGACGGTATTGGGGTCATGTGGGGCGGATGTCAGCTGGACGGTGGCAATCAGATCAATGGCATAGCTGTGGTTAGCGATTCCGATACCGTTGCCGGTAGCGTTGTTTTTCCGGTTGTTGCGTCGTTGGAGGAATGTGGAGTTGACCCAGTTCCGGTGGAAAGTAGGACTTTGGTAGTAGGCTTTCCAGCCGGATACGGACGGCGGATTGAGGTAGAGCATGCCGAGGGAGTTGGATGCGAGTGCAATTTTAAGGTTTACTCTATAGACGTCCTTGAGCTCCGTGGGCATCTGATAGACGGGCTGCTGGATGAGCGACTCAATATAGTCAATGGGTGTTTTCAGCAGGCACCCGCGGGATGGAATGTCAAAGAAATGTTCGCTTTTGAGTAAGGTCTCTACGACGGGTTTCATTTCATAGTCGGAGTCAATGAGGAGCTGAGCCAGGGGTTCGATGACGTTTTGACGGACGGTGTCGGTGATGTCGTAATAGACGAAGAAGCGGTAGAGCTTGGTGACGATGAATGAGGCAGCAGCCGGGTTTTGGAAGATGACGTCAATGTAGTCTTTGTATTCATCGGCACCATTTTCCTGGATGACGGCGTTGTTGAATCGGTGGGACAGCGTTTTTGGGCCCGGGGTATGGGCCTGTGGTTTGAAAAATACTTCGAGTCCCTGGTTGGGGTCAGTGGAGTTGAGTCCTCTAATCTTCCACCCTGTCAGGATTTTGGCTCCTTCGACGACGTCTTGCTCGGTGTAGTTTGTATAGTCACCGGGCCCTGTCTGGGGGCCTTTGCCGACGGTAAAGAGTTCCAGCAGTTCGCGCGCGTAGTTTTCGTTAGGTTGTGCCTTGGTGTTTTTGTTGCCGTTGAGGTATTTGAGCATACGTGCATCCACGGTGATTTTTTTGGTCAGCTCTCTGAAGTTTCCGAGCGCATTTTCGCGCAGGAGCGTCAGATGACGATAGGAGGCTTCGGGTGAGCTGTTGAATTCGGTGGCATAGTGGTTGTGCCAGAAGAGCGTCATTTTCTCGCGGATGTTGATATCATCAGTGGCGAGTTGCGCGCGGTTCCAGGCGCGGAGGGAGCGTATCCGATTGGATCGGTGCTCCGTTGTATTGGCGTCATTGAGTGGCTGTCCGACCCATGGTTGGCCGATGGGTACGTATTGGTCATCGGGATAATTGGCATTGACAGGCGGGTCGGGCAGGGGGATATCTTGCAATAACAGATTGATGGCACTATCCAGGTCCATAGCGGCTACTTGCTCCATTTGGGTGAGTGTAGGACCAAAAATGGTGCGGCGGAGCAGGTGGGATGCTTCTTCAAAGGTCCAGGGGCCGGTGTATGGGTCCAGGCCTTTGTCGCTGGGCGGGTTTTCGGGATAATATCGCCGGGAGGCCTCCTTGCGGGTGAGTACGGATAGAAATTGCCTTCTTTTCATTCTCGTTTTTTTAGGTGTGATGGTGTTTGTAGCGGGAGGTTTAATTGCTATGCGGGCAAAAGTAACTGTTTAGGTACCCGCCGTTTTTGATCTAAAAACAGGAGCACCTAGATAGTTATGGGCAAAAAGCATACCCGTGTATTGCTGCCGACAAGATGTGTGCTAAGGATAAGACCGCTTATATGTCCTTTTCGCTTGCCGGTAATACGGATGAAATGGAAAAAATCCTAATTTTGTGTTGAATCGCTCTACACCTACTTGCTCCTGGCGGAGCAAGTAGGTGTAGAGCGTTGAATACTGGCGTGTTGAATGCTTCGCGTTGAATACTGACGTGTCGCCCCTACGGGGCTTTGTAATGCGCCCAAGCTGCATCGGCGATGCGGGCGGCCAGTTCATCATAAAACTTACTGCCGGCGGCCGGGTCGTTGACGCGGTCCATAAAGGCTTCCATTTTCATGATGTGCTGGATATTGCGGAAGATGCGCGCGGCAAAGCGGTCGTCTCCGGTGTCGGGTACGATGATTTGGTCGGCGCCGCCGATGGCGGCACCCATATACTGTACAGTGGTCAAGATGCGGTTGGTGTTGATGTCATCCTTCCACTTTGATGTGTCGGGTTCCACGATTAATTTGGGTTGGACGGGATGGTTTCGCTTGTCTGCCAAGCGGCCCCAGAGTAAGCGGAAAGCGCGCACCAGGCCGATGGTGCGATGGATGTTGGTGTCAGCGGGCAATAGGACGTCTGTCAACTCGCGGATGGATGTGGGGGCAAATTTTTCGAGAAGTTTATCCAGTTGACGAGTGAGCAATCCCAGCGCTTCGGCAGGGGGGATGTCGCGCTTCATGTATAGGCGGAAAGGGACGAATCCGGGTAGCGCGCCGGCCAGAAAATTTTGATAGGTTTCGATCTCCCGCTTCAGGCGCATAGCTTTGAAAGGGTCCAATGCAAAGCCGCCGCCGGCGGTGATGATGGTGTGGTCTTGTACATAGTTTGCGAAGGCTTCTGCCACGCGGAAGAAATTTTTTTGATCTTGCTTGCGAGTGGTAAAGAAGACTTCAATCATATCAAGGCGGATGCCGGTAAACAGGGCTCGCAAGCTAGGTAAAGGAGTAAGTGAAATGTTTAGTAGGATGCCATCGGCGCCACCTTTGAGGGCTTGCAATGCCAGGCGGTTGGCGCTGGGGCCATCTTTTGCCCGGATGGAAGAGATGATTTGCCAGTCGTTTTGTTCGCGGTGAGACAGGGGGTGCAGTCGTTTGGCATCGGATTCGTGGATAAAGACAGGTGTGTGTAGCTTGTCCGAAAAGACAAATTCGGTGTCAGCGGCATCGCCGAGCACGCGGCGCCATTCTTCCTTGGTCGGTTTGTTAAATTCCTTGTAAAAGTCTTTGTCCGGCATGGCGGTAATTGATGTCCAAAGATAGGAGTTTCCGGTTGAGCAGGTGCTTATTTAGACTGTTTCCAAACTTTTATCGTGTCGTGTTGTTTTCTGGGGAAACGATGGATATGGACAAGAACAATACACGGCTGGTCTATCTGGACAATAGTGCGACGACGCCGGTGGATCCGCGCGTGTTGGAGGCCATGTTGCCTTATTTTACTGAGCATTTTGGCAATGCGGCGAGCCGCAATCATCCTTACGGTTGGGTGGCGGAAGAAGCCGTGGACAAGGGGCGGCAGCAGGTGGCCGATTTGATAGGCGCCAACCCGAAAGAGATCATCTTTACTTCCGGTGCGACCGAGTCGGTCAATCTGGCCATCAAGGGTGTGTTTGAGATGTACGCGCGCAAAGGTAAGCACATCATTACTGTCAAGACGGAGCACAAAGCCGTGCTGGACACGTGTAAGTATCTCGAAAAGCACGGGGCGGAGGTGACGTATCTGCCGGTGGATAAGGAGGGTTTGATTGACTTGGACGAGTTGAAGGCGGCCATCCGTCCGGATACCATTTTGGTGGCGGTCATGTGGGGTAACAATGAGACGGGGGTCATACAAGATATTGAGGCCATCGGAAGAATCTGCCAAGAATCCGGCGTGTTGTTATTTTCGGATGCTACCCAGGCTGCCGGTAAGGTGCCGATTGATGTGCAAAAGGCGGGTGTCCATCTCCTGGCTATGAGCGCCCACAAAATGTACGGCCCCAAAGGTGTGGGCGCCCTGTACGTGCGGCGGCGCCACCCGCGCGTCAAGGTGACGGCGCAGATTCATGGAGGGGGCCACGAGCGGGGGATGCGCTCCGGTACGCTCAACGTGCCGGGTATAGTCGGCTTTGGCAAGGCGGCAGCACTTGCCAAAGCCGAGATGGCGGAAGAGTCTGCACGTCTGCGCCGGCTGCGGGACAAGTTGGAGACGGAGTTGTTGAAGATAGAGGAGACTTATGTCAACGGGAGCCGGACACATCGTTTGCCGCATATCACTAACATTTCATTTAAGCACGTGGAGGGGGAGGGCTTGATGATGACGTTCAACAAGCACTTGTCCGTGTCTTCGGGGTCGGCATGTACGTCGGCGTCGCTGGAGCCGTCGTATGTTTTGCTCGCTTATGGTTTGGGTTCGGATTTGGCGCATTCGTCCATCCGTTTTAGCCTGGGCCGCTTCAATACGGAAGAAGATATTGATCTGGCCATTCGGGAGGTGCGCCGCGGTACCCAACACATGCGGGATTTGAGTCCGATATGGGAAATGTACAAGGAGGGGATTGACTTGGATTCGGTTAAGTGGACAGAACACTGATGTTCAATTAAAAATTAAAAATTAAAAATTAAAAATAATGTCTCGTGCTTGTTGGTTTTCGGTGCGTGGCACTAAGCATCCGCTTTGTTTATAACAAAACAGGCTTGCTGCCAAACAACTTGTCCAAACGCACTATGAATGTTCGATATTCCCAGTACTGTCCCCAACCTGTTCGTGTCAAGTATATGCCGGGTAGCGTTTGTCACCACACGGTGCGAGAGCGCCGTAAACTTTCACTTCTTTTTTGACTTGAAGCTGCCTGGGATTTGGGCTTCGATGATGGCCTTGACCTGTTCGAGAGAAAGGGCCTTGGCCTGTTCGGGTGTCATTTTGGAACCGTCGTCGTTTTTGGGGAGTTTGACGACCTTTTTCTTGAAGCGGATAAAGGGCCCCCAGCGACCGTTTTCGATGGCGATCTGCTCGTCTTCCCAGCGTTGGATGTATCGGTTGGCTTCTTTTTCTTCCTTGGCCTTGACCAGTTCGATGGCTTGCTCGGGTGTCAGGTTGTCAAAATCGTATTTGCGGGGGATGTTTGCGTAGAGGCCGTTCCATTTGACGAATGGGCCGAATCGGCCCTTGCCCTTGGTGATGGGCAGGTCTTTGTAGGTAGCGATGGGTGCGTCTTCCTTTTCCTTGGCTTGGATGAGTTCGATAGCGCGATCCAATTGGATGGTGAAGGGGTCTTCGCTTTTTGGCAGGGAGATGAATTTGCCGTTGTATTTGATGTAGGGGCCGAAGCGGCCGGAGTTGACTTCTACTTCCTGTCCCCGGTAGGAGCCCAGCGTGCGTGGGAGGTCAAAGAGTTTGATGGCTTCTTCGAAGGTGATGGTGTTGAGGCTTTGTCCCGGGGCGAGGTTGGCGTATCTGGGTTTTTCGCCTTCGGCGAGTTCATCGGCCCGGCCGAGTTGGACGGCGGGGCGACCAAATCGGGTCATGCGGACGAGGACGGTACGTCCGGTTTTGGGGTCTTTGCCGAGGATGCGCTCGCCGGATGCGCGGTCGGCGGTTTCGAGGGTGTTTTCGAGTTTGGCTTTGAAGGGGCGGTAGAAGTCATCTACCATTTTTTGCCAGGAGAGGCGTCCTTCGCTGATTTCGTCGAATTTTTTTTCGATCTGGGCGGTGAAGCCATAGTTCATGATGTCGTCGAAGTGTTTGGAGAGGAAGTCGCTGACGACGATGCCCATATCGGTAGGATAGAGGCGGTTTTTGGTGGCGCCGGTGATTTCGGTTTTGACTTTGTTGGATATATTTTGGCCGTCGAAGCGGAGTTCGGTGTACTGACGTTCTTTGCCGGGTCGGCTTTCTTTGACGACGTATCCGCGGCTGGGCTCCATGATTTTGCTGATGGTGGGGGCGTAGGTGGACGGTCTGCCGATGCCTTCGGCTTCGAGTTTTTTGACGAGGCTGGCTTCGGTATAGCGTGCCGGCGGGCGGGTGAAACGCTCGGTGGCGATCATTTCGCGGAAGTTGAGCACCTGGCCGACGTGGAGGGGCGGCAGGATGTCTTTGCCGTTTTCGTCGTCCCTGCCGTTTTCGTCGTCTTTGGACTCGAAATAGACGCGTAGGAATCCGTCGAACTTGATGACCTGACCTTCGGCGACGAGGTGTTCGTCGGGTTGGGTGGAGATGGCGATGCGCGCGATGGTCTTTTCGATCACGGCGTCAGCCATTTGTGATGCCAAGGTGCGTTTGCGGATCAGTTCGTAGAGGCGGTCTTCGTCTTTTCCCATGGCGACCGTGGTGCGGTCGGCGTAAGTTGGTCGGATGGCTTCGTGTGCTTCCTGTGCGTTTTTTTTGCTTTTGTATTGTCTGATTTTCAGGTATTTGTCGCCGAAATCTTTTTTGATGACATCGGCGATGGCGGCGAGAGCCGTGTCGGCAATGTGCGTGGAGTCGGTTCGCATGTAGGTGATGTGCCCGGCTTCGTACAGGCGCTGTGCCGTGCGCATGGTGCGCGAGACGCTGAATCCGAGTTTGCGGGATGCTTCTTGCTGTAAAGTGGATGTGGTAAAAGGAGCGGGCGGTTTGCGGTAGGTGGGCTTGACCTGGATGTCGTCCACGGTGTATTGGGCGCCGCGACAGGCGTTGAGGAATTTTTCGGCCTTTTCTTTTGTGGGCAGGTTTTCGGGGCGCTTGGCTTTGACGGTGACATCTCTTTGGTGCGCGTCTTTTTCGTCAAAGAAAGCGGTGATGACAAAGAATGGGGATGGTTGGAAGGCTTCGATTTCGCGCTCACGGTCCACGAGGAGTTTGACGGCTATGGACTGGACACGGCCGGCTGAGAGTTTTCCTTTGATTTTTTTCCACAGCAGGCCGGACAGGTCGTATCCTACGAGGCGGTCGAGGACGCGGCGTGCCTGCTGGGCATTGACGAGGTTAATATTGAGTTTGCCGGGATTTTGGATGGCTTCGCGGATGGCTTTGGCGGTAATTTCGCGGAAGACGATGCGCTTGGTTTCGTTCTTATCCAGTCCCAATACTTCGCACAGGTGCCAGGATATGGCTTCGCCTTCGCGATCGCTATCGGTGGCGAGCCAGATTTCGTCAGATGCTTTGACAGCTTCCTTGAGCTCTTTGACGACTTTGCGTTTTTCGGGAGAGATGACGTACTTGGGGGTGTAGTTGTGCTCGATATCAATGGCATCATTGCCCTTATCCAAGTCGCGGATATGGCCGAATGAGGACTTGACCTTAAAGTCCTTGCCGAGGATTTTCTCAATGGTTTTGGCCTTGGCCGGTGACTCGACGATAAGGAGGTTTTTTGCCATATTGGGATGCGGCGTTTTAGGTTTGGCCTGACAGCAGGCGGATTTTGAGGCGCAAAAGTAGGAACTTTTCGCCAATGATAAGGTACCTGTTTAGGTGCCTGCTGTTTTAGCGCAAAAACAGGAGCACCTAAACAGTTGCAATGAAAGTGTGTAAACGATAAAACGGGCCATACGTTGCGTGGAGGCAGAAAGGCCACGATCAATCCGAATTGGGGGCGGGCACGGGGACTACTTTAATCACCTTGCGGCGGTTGGCGTAGTATTTTTTTCGCTGAGCGGCCAGTGATTCGATGAGGGACTTGGCATCCAGGGGCCGGCCATTGAGCTTGCGGTGGTAGGTGATGATGATGAAAGTGGCCTGGTCTTCGGGATGATAGAGTCCCAGCCGGCGGAGCGATTCGCCGAGGCGGGAACCTTCGTAAAGCGACCAGTTGACGCATATCCACCGGTTGAGGCTGAAAAAGAGCTTGTGTTTCACCTGGTTTTCGGACATGCGCTTAAACTTCTCGCGTGCTTCGGGAGAGATCAGTCGGTTGAGTTGGCGGTGGGCGTCGCCGAGGTTTTGGGGGATATAGATGCCGTTGAGTCGGGCTTTGCGGATACGTTGTTGGTATTGGATGCGCCACAGGCTGTCGGGATTGACACGGGACTGGCTCATAGCTGGCCGGGCGGCCCAAAACAAGATGAGAAGCAGGACGGCTCCCCGTGCGCCGGCATGGCGCAAGAGACTGTCGGCGAAATTCATAGCCAAATTGGATTTACTGATGATACGCTAAACGTAGCCTGTTTGGTATGTGTATCGGCGTTGTTGCACCAAAAAATTGTCAGAGAAGCGATGAAGATCTAAACAAAATCCGGGTTTTTTGCTCCGAAACTGTGCCGAGGGATGGGGCTAAAGCCCCGGTTAGTTTTGATTCTTTTATCCGGCGGCTAAAGCCGCCGGATAAGTAATGCAAATCAAAGCAAGGGCAGCTTTTCTGTCTATTTACGCAACAAAGCCATGTGTATCTATTTTGTAACTGTTTAGGCACCCGCTGTTTTTGCGCTAAAATGCCTATTTTATCCCTAAAAACAGGAGCACCTAAACAGTTACTCTATTTTTTGTGGAGGATAAATTTGAAGTTGCTGCCGTTGATGTTGCCGCTCAGGATCAGTTCGGCCTTGTCTAATTTGCGGATGGCAAACAGAAAGTCGGCGCCGGAATGGATGGAGATGGTGTGTTTGCCGGTGTCAAAGTCATAGCGTCCCGATGTCTGCTCTCCCAAGATGTTGGTGATGAGCTGACCGTCGGGTTTGAATTCGAAAAAGAGGCCGTCCAACATTTTGGATTCCTTACCGTCCCGGAAGCCTTCTGCCAACTCCCATCTGCCCGGCAGGGCTGTGTCGTCAAATTGGTCGGTACGGCAGGCCACGGTCAAGAGCAGGAGCGAAAAGGCTGTCAAAAGATGGTATTTCATAACGGCGTATTGTTGTTATGTGCGGGCCTCCTGTTTTGCGTCCAAAGATAGGGGAAATATTTTGTCTATGGATAATAGTTGAATGCTGGCGCGTTGGAAACTTCGTGTTGAAAGACGGAACGCGGACTATACGGGCTTCGATTGATGGCCGGGTTGTCGGTAAATACCACAGCAACGGACGGGGCAGGATGTGTTTCGCCGGCCTTTGTCACGTGCCGTAAGCCATACCCGCGCGCGCCCATAGGGTGCGCAACCTTTCAAACAAAATGCCAGGCAGAGGAAATCCGGTCTGTTTGTGGCCCGCCTGTCGTGAAGAAGCAGGCGGCGGTTTTTTCTCGTTCGAGTGGCCGACAAACGGGTAAGAATCCAGCGGTTGGGCATGAGGCATATTGTACGATGTGCCAAATATTGCCTAACTTTCGGCCTTTTCCGATTCATTGCGTAACTACTCAAAATAACCAGCTATGTACGGGCCCATCAAACAGGCATTGCAGGAGGAGCTTTCCGCGATCCGGGAGGCAGGTCTTTACAAGGATGAGCGGATTATCGTGACGCCGCAGGGGGCGACGATACGGGTATCCGATGGCAAGGAGGTGTTGAACTTCTGTGCCAACAATTATTTGGGTTTGTCGTCCAACCGCAAGGTTATACGGGCGGCCAAGAAGGCCATTGACACGCATGGTTTCGGTCTTTCATCGGTGCGTTTCATCTGCGGGACACAGGATATTCACAAGGAGTTGGAGCGGAAGATCGCCGACTTTGTGGGGATGGAGGATGCCATCTTGTATGCGGCGGCCTTCGATGCCAACGGCGGATTGTTTGAGCCACTCCTGGGGCCGGAGGATGCCATTATCTCCGATGAGCTGAATCACGCTTCCATCATTGACGGCATTCGCCTGTGCAAGGCCAAGCGGTACCGGTACAAGAACAATGACATGAAAGACCTGGAGCGCAAGCTGCAGGAAGCGCGAACGCAGGGGGCGCGGCGCATAATGATCGCCACGGACGGGGTGTTTTCGATGGATGGCATCATCGCGCAGGTGGATAAGATATGTGACCTGGCCGATGAATACGGTGCCCTGGTGATGGTGGACGACAGCCACGCCACCGGATTTGTCGGGCCTACGGGACGCGGCTCGCATGAGCATTGCGGCGCAATGGGGCGTGTGGACATTATTACGAGTACCTTCGGCAAGGCACTGGGCGGTGCGTCGGGCGGATTCACAGCAGCGCGCAAAGAAATCGTGGAAATACTGCGGCAGCGGTCGCGGCCGTATTTGTTTTCCAACACACTGGCGCCATCGGTTGTGGGTGCCTCCATTGCGGTGGTGGATATGTTGAGCGAGACCACCAAGCTGCGCGACCGGCTGGCCCGCCATGCGAAATTTTTCCGGCGGGAGATGAAGCGCGCCGGTTTTGACATCGTGAAGGGTACGCATCCGATTGTGCCGGTGATGTTGTATGATGCCAAGTTGGCCCAGACCTTCTCCAACCGTTTACTGGAGGAGGGTATCTATGTGATCGGCTTTTCGTATCCCGTGGTGCCCAAAGGGAAGGCCCGCATTCGTGTGCAGCTGTCGGCGGCGCACAAGCGGGACCAAATCAAAAAAGCCATTGAGGCGTTTATCAAAGTGGGAAAAGAGCTGGAAGTCATATAGTATATGAAAGTCACCGAACACTTCAAACAGGCCAAGGGGAAGACCTTGGTCTCATTTGAAATATTGCCACCGCCGAAGGGGAGTACGATCCAGGCGGTGTTTGACGTGCTGGATCCGTTGATGGAGCTCAAGCCGCCGTTTGTAGATGTGACGTATCACCGGGAGGAGTACGTCTATAAGCAGATGCCATCGGGGTATTTTGAGAAAGTGGCCATCCGCAAGCGTCCCGGTACGATCGGGATTTGTTCGGCCATATCGCACCGCTATGGAGTGGACGCGGTGCCCCATCTGTTGTGTGGCGGCTTTACCAAAGAGGAGACCGAAAATGCACTGATAGACTTGCACTTTTTGGGTATTGACAATGTGCTGGCGCTTCGAGGAGATGCGCGTGCATTTGAGACGAAGTTTGTGCCGGAGGAAAACGGACACGCGTATGCCATAGACCTGGTGCGCCAAATCACCGATATGAACAACGGCAAGTATCTGGATGAGCATGTCATCAACGGAGCCAAGACGGATTTTTGTATTGGTGTGGCCGGGTATCCCGAGAAGCATTTTGAGTCGCCCAATATGCGTTCGGACATCATCAACCTGAAAAAGAAGGTGGACGCCGGCGCCGACTATGTCGTTACGCAGATGTTTTTTGACAATCAAAAGTACTTTGATTTTGTCAAGATGTGTCGTGACGCCGGAATCCACGTCCCCATTATTCCCGGACTCAAACCCATTACCAAAAAATACCAGCTCAACTCCATTCCGCGGCGTTTTTTTGTGGATATGCCCGAGGATCTCGTCAAAGCAGTTTTGCATGCCAAGACGCCGGAGGCGCGCGTCGAGGCGGGTATCGAATGGACCGTGGCCCAAACCCAAGAACTCAAAGCGGCCGGCGTTCCGGCCGTTCATTTTTATACGATGGATGATGCCAAAGTGATCAAAGAAATCGTCCGGCGTGTATTTTGATCATCGGGCGGGCCCCAAAAACGCAAGTATGAAATATTGGGTTGTTGCTGTTTTTTGTGTATTCGCTTCATTTGGATTGACGGGTCAGATTCTTTCGCCCGCCGCTTATTTCAATACGGAGTATCCCCTGCAATTTGTGCGGCATGATCAGGTGTTGCAGTATTTGCGTTATGTCGCTGAGCAATCGCCCCAAGTCGTGTACAAAGTGTATGGTCAAACAGTGGAGGGGCGCGAACTGGCCGTGGTCATTGTTTCATCCAAAGCCAATATTCAAAATCTGGAGCGTATCCGGCGTGACCATCTGCGTCGTGCCGGCCTGGAACCTGGGCGCAGCCGCCGGCATGGTGGGGTGCCTATCGTGATGGTCAATTGTGGTATCCACGGCAATGAGACGAGTGCAACCGAAAGTGCGATGGAAATCCTGTATCGGCTGGTCACCGAGCCGGAGGATGTTTTGGCTCAAAGTGTCATACTCATCAATCCCTCGTTGAATCCCGACGGCTTTGACAAGTTTGTTACCTGGTATCTTTCTGTTGCGCATGCCGTGGAGATGCCGATACCCCAGAGCCATGAGCATCATGAGAGCTGGCCCACGTCCCGCACCAATCACTATCTCTTTGACCTGAACCGGGATTGGGCGTGGGCGGAACAGCCGGAGACGGTGGCGATGCTCAAGCTGTACCATCAATGGATGCCCCACATAGTCATGGATTTGCATGAGCAACATCCCGATGCGCATTCTTTTTTTCCGCCGGTGGTGACGCCCATCCATGCCTACGTCACTGAAGGTCAGCGCCGGTTGTACACACGCATAGGCGAGCAAATTGCCCGGGCCTTTGACCGGCACAAATGGCTGTACTTCACCGGAGAGACGTTTGATTTGTTTTACCCCGGCTATGGAGATACCTATCCCACATTCAACGGTGCCGTTGGGATGACCTTTGAGCAGCCCGGTCACGGAATTGCCGGTCGATCCTATTTGATGGCCAATGGGGATACACTGCGCATGGCGGACCGGATCATGCGCCATACGACGACGGTGTTGGCTGTTCTGGACTTTGTTCGTACCCACGCGGCGGAAGTGACCACGTCATTTGAAGACTTTTTCAAGCAGTCAGCCGGTCGTTTTACCAAGACCTATATCATTCCCCGTGCCGCAGCCGACGCCCGCCGGCTGCGGCGCCTGGTACGCTTGCTGGACTTGCATCACATCCGCTATGGTAGTGTCAAGCAGTCACAGCGGCTCAAAGGATTTGACTATTTTACGCATAGCCGGCATGGTTTTGATTTGATGCCGGGTGATTTGGTCATCCCTGCGGCGCAAGCCATGGGCACGCTTGTCTCTGTGCTTTTTGATCCGGCGCCGGATTTGGAAAACAAAGAGACCTACGATATCACGGCCTGGGCGCTGCCCTATGCCTACAATTTGCCGGCATACGCGGTGGACGAAAAGATCGAAGTGCAGGAGGCCTTTCCGGAGCCGGAGTCACCACCGGTGACGGGGGCGGGACAGTATGCCTGGCTGGTAGATTGGAATGACGCTGCCGTGCGCTTTTTGGCGGGGGCGTTGCAAGAGGGGATAAGTTTACGCTATCTTCAGGATAGCGTGGAGATATCCGGCCGGTGGTTTGCGCCCGGGACTTTGGTCATTACAGCTGATGATAACCGGCACTTGTCCGGCGATACGCTGGCGCGGCGTCTGGAGCGACTGGCCGGGCGATACCAAGCCGGTCTGCGGGCAGTGTCCACGGGATTTACGACCCATGGACCGGATCTGGGTTCGCGACGGGTTAAGCTGATAGCTCCGCCCCGCATAGCTGTGTTTTGGTCACCCGGGGCCAACCGTTACAGTTACGGGGAGATTTGGCATTTTCTGGATGTGGAGCTGGCGTACCCGTTTGTTGCGCTCGAATTGAATCGCGACAATCTCAAAAAAATATGGGATTACAATACAATTCTGATTCCTTCGGGTCGGTACCAAAAGCTATGGAAGCGGGACTTGACGTATTTGGATTCGTGGGTAAAGAGGGGAGGTAATTTGATTCTCTTTGGAGATGCTTGTGATTTTTTTGACCGGCTGGAAGAACTCAAGCTGGTCAAGGGGAAGGAGTTGGCAGGCGAAGAGCAGGATGGTGTCCGGTATTCGTACCGGGATCGGATGTCGCCGGACAGTCTAATGACGGTGCCCGGAGGTATCGTGCGTGTGGACTTGGATCCTACGCACCCGCTGGCGTATGGCTACCGGCCGGTATATTATTCGCTACGGCGTGGGGTGAGCCGGGTGATGCCGTTGTCGAAGGGGGATAATGTGGGTGTGGTGTCGGATCCGCCGCTGGTCATCGGTCATTTTGGAGCCAAGGTGCGGGAGCAGTTGGGGGGCAAGGTGGTGGTGGCTGTGCGGCCGCGATCCGATGGCCGGATTGTGTATTTTGTGGATGATCCGTTGTTCCGGGGATTTTGGAAGGGGGGCGAGTTGTTTGTGGCGAATGCTTTGTTTTTTCGGTAGGGAGGAAATTATACTCAAAGCGATTTGTTTTGGGACGGAAAGAATATCGAACAAGGAACACCGATTTGAGATTTAAGAAGGAATCCCTGAGCTAGTCGAAGTGCCGACTTCTCAGATTTCCATTCGTTACTTCGACGGTTCGACGTTGCTCACCGCATCGTAAGCTCAGTACAAGTAATCGGTGATCGATATTCCCAAGTCCCAAACCTGTTCGTGACGAGCATAATAACAGCGGATTGGGTACGTGTCCTGCGGACACGTGGAAGAATTGAACGCGGACAAAACGGATAGAGATGGATTTGCACGGATTTGTAACTGTTTAGGTACCCGCTGTTTTTGCGCTAAAATGGCCTTTTCGCGCCTGTCTTTGGTTTGTAACTGTTTGAGCACTCCTTGTTTTTGTGCTAAA
>JALVEF010000074.1 GCA_027031185.1 Saprospiraceae bacterium | reverse complement strand
TCAGTGGACAAGTAAGTGCGGGACGGTGACTGCCCGGCTGACATCAAATTGCCCGAACAAACCGGCTGACGGCGCTGACCGCGCCCGCCCGAAGGGTGGGCAATCTCTCTTTCTTCCACTCGTTTTGGAAATACTGCGTATTTTGCGTAAACAAACAAACTGATTGCGTATGTTCCGTCTTCTGCGCCGGCTTTTGCCCCCGGGACTTTTGCTCTGTGTGGTATCGGCTCTTCACGCCCAATATTTTGGCCGCAATAAGCCGCTGTATGAGAAAAAACACTTCCGTGTCGTCCAGACGCCGCATTTTGAAGTCTATCACTACCTGGAAAACAGGAAGTCGCTGGAATGGGTGTCCAATGAGCTGGAAATGTGGTATGGGCATCATTACGCAGTATTCGGGGACAGCTTGCTGGCGAATGGCGGTAAAAATCCGGTACTGGTCTATAATGATCACCCGGATTTTAAGCAGACGCGTGCCATTTTCGGTAGTATCGGGGTGGGGACAGGCGGCGTGACAGATGCTTTCAAGCAGCGAATCGTCTTCCCCTTTGCCATGACCAATCAGCAAACGCATCATGTGATCGGTCACGAAATGGTCCATGCCTTCCAATACAATCTCGTGTTATATGGCGACTCGACCAATATCCAAAACCTGGCTAACCTGCCGCTGTGGATGACCGAAGGTCTAGCTGAATATCTATCCATCGGGCGGTATGATCCTTTTACGGCCCTGTGGATGCGCGAAGCGGTGCAGCGCGACAAATTACCCGAATTGAAAAAAATGGATCGCCCCGAGTATTTCCCCTATCGCTGGGGACACGCTTTCTGGGCCTTTGTCACTTCTGTCTATGGAGATACTATCATCCGGCCGCTATATGAAAATACGGCGTTGTATGGGCCCGAGGAGGGTATCCGGCAGACTTTGGCCGTGCCAATGGATACGCTCTCCTCTTGGTGGATAAAGGCCTTGAAACAAGAATTCGGGCCCGACCTGACAGGCAGGGAAAAGAAGGTTACTGGCAAGCGCATCTTGTCCGAGGAGAATGCCGGCTATATGAACATCGCGCCGAGTATCAGCCCCAATGGGCGGTACTTGGTCTTTTTGTCAGAAAAGGACTTGTTTTCTACCGAACTGTATCTGGCAGACGCACGCACGGGTAAGATCATCCGCAAACTTACTAGTAGTGTCCGGCATGGCCATATAGATGACCTGAATTTCATGGAGTCTTCGGGGACGTGGTCGCCCCATAGCAATATGTTTGCCTATGTGATTTATGCCAAGGGCTCCAACCGGCTGGTCATTCAGGACGTCAAGACGGGCAAGATCAAAAAGGAGGTGAAGCTCAAAGGCGTGCCGGCCTTTTCGAATCCGGCGTGGAGTCCGGACGGGCGCACCATTGTGGTCGCCGGCCTGGTGGAAGGACAGATAGATCTCTACGCCTATGACGTCAAGACGGGCAAGGTCACGCAATTGACGGACGACACCTATGACGAAGTCCTGCCGGCGTGGAGTCCGGATGGCAAGAAGCTGGTCTTTGCATCGGATAAGTGGAGTCGTCAGAATGGCCGCATGAAAGGCAGGTGGACGCACAGTATTACGGTGATGGATGTGGCGACAGGGCAAAAATCCACCTTGCCGCTGTTCCACGGGGCAGACAATCTCAATCCGCTCTTTACCCCTGACGGAGATATTCTCTTCTTGTCGGACCGCGACGGCTACCGCAATTTGTACCGTTTCAATATCGGTGCCGGCAAGTTGTACCAACTCACCGACTATGCCGTAGGCATCACGGGCATCACTCCTTATGCGCCTGCGATAGATATTGACCGGAAGCGCAACCGGCTGATATACAACACGTTTGGGGATTCGAAATACCGCATCTATTCTGCCAAGTTGGCGGCTTTTGAGCCGAAGGAGGTGGCCTGGGATGCGGTGGATCTGCGTCCGGCCCGGCTTTTTGAACCGGCGGCCAACAGCTTGCAAGTGTCCGAAAAGGAGATGGAAGCGTTTGATGATTTTGTGCCGCTGGATTCCACGCAAATCGTACCGGTCAAGTTTCGCTCCAAGTTTCGTCTGGACTATCTGGCCGGCAGTACGGGGGTGGGTGTCGGTACGGGCAATTTTGGCACATCTACGGCTCTGGCAGGTGGTATTCAAATGTTGTTTAGTGACATTCTGGGCCGGCATCAAATCAGTGGAGTGGTGGCGCTCAACGGAGACGTACAGGACTTCGGCATGATGGGGATATACGTCAATCAGGTCAACAAAATCTCCTGGGGGCTCAACTTGCAACATATACCATACCGGTCGGGACGATATTACTCCCCGGTCATTGATACGCTGGTCACCGCAGATGGTATCAAAATCCCGGCCTTCCGGTATTCGCTGGATATCCGGCGTTTGTTTGAAAACCGCTTGGGCGCCTTTGTGTTTTATCCCTTTTCGACGGTGTTGCGGGTCGAGGCCGGCGTAGCATACAACCGCTATGGTTACAGTCTGACGCGCTACAGTACGTACACGGACCTCAACGGCTTTGAGCTTACGAGTACGCGCGAGCGCTTGCCGGCGCCGGATGGCTTTAACTTGTACAATGGCAACACGGCACTGGTGGGGGACAATTCCTTTTTCGGTCTGACGGCGCCACTCAAAGGCTACCGCTTCCGCTTCGGCGGCGAGGTGAATTTCGGTGGTTTTAAGTTCAATACACTGACGCTGGATTACCGGCACTATTTCCGCTTCAAACCGGTAACACTGGCCTTGCGGGCCATGCACTTTGGGCGCTACGGGCGTGATCATGCGCTTTTGTATCCCATTTTCCTTGGCTACCCGACCCTGGTGCGCGGCATTGAGCAGATCGAGCGCGAGACGATCAACCAGGTGATCGGCAGTAAGGTTCTTCTCGGCAATGTGGAGTTGCGCCTGCCGTTTACCGGCCCCAAGCGCCTGGCACTCATTCCTTCGCGGTTTCTGCTGACCGACTTAAATGTCTTTTTGGACAATGGGGTGGCTTACTTTGAACGGTCGGATTTTGAGTTGCCGGCCGGTCTGAGGCCGCTCCTTGTGCAAACGGCCGGTGTGTCTTTGCGTGTCAATCTCTTTGGGGCGCTGGTCATTGAGCCTTATTACGCATGGCCGGTGGGTGGCGAGCAAAGGCGCTTCACCAGGAGCTTTGGGATTAACTTTGCTCCCGGATGGTGAGTTCAATGAAAAATTAAAAATGTAACTGTTTAGGTGCTCCTGTTTTTAGGGATAAAATAGGCATTTTTGTGCCTACCGAAGCTAAAATTTTCGATGTGTAGCAGCGCTACATGAGAAAATTTTGGCAAAGCTAGGTGCAAAAAGGGCATTTTAGCACAAAAACAGCGGGTACCTAAACAGTTACTTAAAAATTAAAAATTAAAAATAGACCGCGGATGAAACGGATGCTTCGCATCGCGGGTTAACGCGGATTTTATTGCGGATGGCCCTATCTCATTGCGTAATTTGTTGCCGGAGCGGCTGTTGATATGGTCAGGCGACAAAAGATGTGTATTTTTTTCGGTTTTAGGTGTAAAAGTTCCATTTTTTGCTATATTGCAGCCGAATCGAACAGTAGGTTTTATGGAGAGGATAATGGACTATTTGAGCCAGCCGTGGCACTGGGCCGTGTCGGGTTTGTTGCTGGCTGTGCTTTCTGTCACGATGACGCTCTTGGGAGAGCGCTTTGGCATTTCAGGTTTTTACAATGCGATGTGTACCGCTGCTGGTCTGGGCAAGCGGATTCCCTTGTTTCGGAAGGATTTTAGTAGGGAGTACTGGCGCCTGGCCTTTATTATCGGGGCCATTGTCGGCGGGTATATTGCGACGCACTACCTGGCGAGTTCGCAGGCGCCGGCCATTTCGGCCAGGACCATCGCCCATTTGAAGGAATGGGGACTGGCTTATCCCGAGTATAAGGACGGTGCGGCGGCGCTGGCTCCGGTGAGCATCTTGTCGTTGGGCAATTTGAAAGGCGTCCTGTTGGCCTTAATCGGTGGCATCTTCATTGGCTTTGGGACGCGCTACGCCGAGGGCTGCACGTCTGGACATGCCATCAACGGGCTGTCCCATCTGCAGCTGCCGTCGCTTATCGCCGTGATCGGTTTTTTTCTTGGCGGCCTGATTATGACGCATTTGATTATGCCCTGGATTTTCGGTTAAAAAGGAGATGAGATGAAGAACCTGATATTCGGATTGCTGGGCGTATTTTTCGGCATCATCATGATCAAGTCGGAGGCGGTTTCGTGGTACCGCATCCATGAAATGTTTCGCTTTGAGAGTATTCACATGTACGGCATTATCGGGGTGACGGTTTTGGCCAGTATCCCCGTCTTTTGGTGGCTCAAGCGTGCGGGTGTCAAGACTTTGGCAGGGCATCCGGTGTCCTACAAGCCCAAGCCGATGAATGTGACGCGCTTTCTGTTGGGCGGTACGGTCTTTGGTCTCGGGTGGGCGCTCGTCGGTGCTTGTCCCGGCCCGGTCTATGTGCTGATTGGGGGAGGCTATTGGATTTATGTCATTGTCTTGATAGGTGCCCTGATTGGGACGATCATTTACGGGCTATTGCGCGACAAACTGCCGCATTGACCTGACGGAGACCTGCCGGACCAGGTGATGTGTACAATAGCTGACGTGGTCGGCGCGGGGGATTTGTGCTTTTTTCCTACCTTTGCGGCACGTGCCTCGCGGTCAGTGTAGCGGGGCGTTTGATCGGGATACGAATCAGCTTGCATGAGACTCGGTATATTAAGCGAAGAAAATGATAGGAGAGTAGCCGTCGTTCCGACGGCTGTGAATAAGCTCAACGAGTTGTTTGATGCGGTATTGGTGGAGACGGGCGCCGGTATGGGTGCCGGATTCACGGATGCCGCCTACACGGAAGCCGGTGCGCAGGTGGTGGATCGCGGTGCATTGCTTGCCGGTAGTGACGTGGTGGTGAGTATCCACCCGCCGTCCGGGGATGCACTCGCGCAGATGAAAGAGGGGGCTTTTGCGATGG
>JALVEF010000073.1 GCA_027031185.1 Saprospiraceae bacterium | reverse complement strand
TGGCCTTTTCGCGCCTGTCTTTGGTAAAATTTTCTCATGTAGCGGTGCTACACATCGAAAATTTTACCTTCGACATCCACGAAAATGCCTATTTTATCCCTAAAAACAGGAGCACTCAAACAGTTACTAAATTTTCTCATGTAGCGCTGCTACACATCGAAAATTTTAGCTTCGGTAGGCACAAAAATGCCTATTTTATCCCTAAAAACAGGAGCACCTAAACAGTTACGATTTAAGAATGAATCCCTGAGCTAGTCGAACCGTGGTCACTGAGCGAAGTCGAAGTGCCCACTTCTCAAATCTCCATTCGTTAATCGGTGTTCGATATTCCCAAGTCCCAAACCTGTTCGTAACGAGTATAATATGCCCTTTTTGCCCTTAGAAACAGGAGCACCTAAACAGTTACGTTTCTTGTTACCTTTGCTACATGATTCGATTGGTCTCCAGGGTTATTTCAGTTGTATTCCATCCGTTGATGATATTGACGTATGGGGTATGGATGTTGATGATCATCAACCCGTACATGTTTTCCTGTCATACATTGAAGGACTGTTCCCGTCTGTTGGTTATGATTTGGGTGTCCACCTTTTTTTTGCCGGCCATAGGCGTGCTGGTCATGCGGGGTGCGGGCCTGATCACTTCGCTTCAGATGGAGGAAAGGATGGAACGGGTGGGCCCGATGATCATGTCGGCCGTGCTCTACCTGTGGCTGGCGCGCAATTTTTATCACTCGCCTTCCGTACCGAAACTATTGAGCATATTTGTTCTGGGGGCCGCCATTTCACTCCTGATTTCATTTTCTACGAACTTGTTTTACAAGTTGAGTTTGCACGCTGTGGCCATGGGGGGCTGGCTGGCGTTGACGGTTATGATGTTCCGGTATTTTGATTTTGGCAGCTTTGATGTACGGATTGGGCAAGCGATCTGTCACATTGGGCTGGTCTATTGGCTGTTGTATGTATTGTTTGTGACAGGTTTGGTGGGCAGTGCCCGGCTGGCACTCGGCGCGCATCGCCCGGGCGAGGTGATGTGGGGGTATTTCGTCGGCGCGCTGGGACAGTGGATCGCCTATGTCGTGCTCAGT
This sequence comes from Saprospiraceae bacterium, assembly GCA_027031185.1. Taxonomy (GTDB): domain Bacteria; phylum Bacteroidota; class Bacteroidia; order Chitinophagales; family Saprospiraceae; genus HyVt-613. The sequence goes on along the minus strand of JALVEF010000073.1, from coordinate 3,948 downwards.
TGATGTGGTCGGTGTCCGGACTTTGAGAATGTGCACCGGTGCGGTGCATGGGGTGAAAGCGGAGTAAGGTGTCGCGCAGATATGCCAGGTCCAGGTGTGTGTATATTTCCGTGGTGATGATGGACTCGTGGCCGAGGAGGTCTTGGACGGCTTTCAGGTGGGCGCCGCCTTCGATCAGGTGGGTGGCAAACGAATGGCGAAAGGTGTGGGGGCTGACGTTTTTTTCGATGCCGGCCCGGCGGGCCAGGTCTTTGACGAGGGTAAAGACATAGACGCGGGAGAGTTTCTTGCCGCGGCGGTTGAGGAAGAGGAAGTCCTCGTGTTTGGGGTCAATGTTTGTCATGTGCATGCGGACGCCTTCCAGGTAGAGGCCGATGTACTTGATGGCATCCCGGCCGATAGGGATGATGCGCTCCTTGTTGTTTTTACCTATCACGCGGATCAGCTCGGCTTCGGGGAAATAATGCGACAGGCGCAGGCCGATAAGCTCGCTGACGCGAAGTCCGCAGGCATAAAGAGTCTCCAGCATCGCGCGATCGCGCGTGCCGTGGTCGGTGGACAGGTCAATGGCATCCAGCATGGCCTGGATTTCATCCACGCGCAGGACGGAGGGGATAGAACGGCCGGTCTTGATGGTATCCAACAGGGCAGCCGGATTGGTGCTGATGCGGTCTTCCAGGAGCAGGTATTTGAAGAAGGCACGCAGGCCGGACAGGATGCGTGCGCGGGAGGCCGGGGCGATGCCCAATTCGCCCAGGCGGGTGAAAAAGTCCCGCAAGTCGTCCGGGCGGACGACTTCGGGCGCCGGAGTTGGTTCTGTGAGTGAGAGAAATTCCACCAACTTGCGGACGTCGCGCTCGTAGGCGGCCACGGAGTGGGGAGAGAGCCCCTTCTCGTACAAGAGATAGGATAGGAAGCCCCGGATATGCTGATCCCAACTACTCACTTTTCAGGATTTTACGGCTGATGTCGTCATCGCCGTCGTTTTGGGCGGGCTTGATGTGCAGGATCCTGCACATCAAATTATAGACGTCCAGGTTTTGGAAGGATTCGGTCTCTTTCAGATGCTTGACGGCCGGTCCGGCGGCATAGAATATGCCGTCCATATCATGATAGGCGGGGTCATAGCCGTGGGTGCCGCCGGTGGCGACTTTGGGATTCTTGTCAAAGTAGTCGCGGGTGGTGATGGTCCAGTGCAGGTCTGCCACGGCGATAATCGGCTGGATGAAGGCATTGTCGTTGTAGTGGTAGCGCGCCGGTAATTCGCCTTTGCGATAGACGTGCAAGCGGGGGTGGGCATTCTTGAGCGCGAGATAGACCGCATCGGTTTTGTGGGCTTTGGGCCGGATGGCTGCCACCGGTGACCAGTCAATCATCTGCACGTCCTGCATGTTGATGTAGTCGTCCAGGAAGATGACGCTGTCCCGGCTCAACGCCGTCATGCCGTGATCGGAGACGACGATCACATTCACGCCATCTGCAAGATGGCGAACTTTTATGCCTTCCCATAGCTTGGCCAGTTGGCTATCCACCTGACGGACCGCCGTGAGCGTCTCTGCGGCTTGGGGGCCGTGTGCGTGACCGGACTTGTCGGGCTGCTCGAAGTACAGGGAGATGAAGCGCGGTCGTTCGCCCGGGGGCAGGTCCAGCCATTTGAGCACCTGGCTGACGCGCTCATCGAAGGGGACGGAGCCATCGTATTCGCGCCAGTAGGTGGGGCGGTAGCCGGCAAAGGATGCTTCGGAGCCGGGCCAGAAGAAGGTGGCCGTGCGGATGCCCTGTCGCTCAGCGGTCGCCCAGATGGGTTCGCCGTGATACCAGGAGGAGTCGGTTGGGGCGCCGTTGCTGAGTTTGTACCACCGGTCGTTTTGGGCATCGTAAATGGTATTGGCGATGATGCCGTGGTGGGCCGGGTAGAGTCCGGTCACCAGCGTCAGGTGGTTGGGGAAGGTCTTGGAGGGGAATACGGTTTGGAGGCTTGCCCGTACGCCGGTTTTGGCCATTTCGTCCAGTGCCGGCGTAAAGGTACTGTCGGGATAGTCGTGGCGACAGCCGTCAAAGGATACCAGGATGACGGTTTGGTCTCGCGGGGCTGTGGTGTGCCGGGGCAGCTTGGTGATACAGCCCGTGCCCGTCAAGATGATGATAAGCAGCGAGACGAAAAGTAAAAACCGGCTTCTTCTCATGAGACAGTAGTTTAGCGTATGCGGTGCAAGTTACGAGGTTGTTTGGCTATACACAAAAGGCGCAGGCTCAAATCGTAATGTCTATCCGGCCGTTATCGTTTGGTTTTGCTGCAGTGATTGTCCGGCGGCAACTGCTTGCGAAGCATACCGAGCAGAATGCTGCCGGCCAGGTAGGCGAAGCCGGCCCGGTGGCCGGCCCACAGACCGATGGCCAGCGCAATGGCCGCATAGTAGGCAGGGAATACCGTAAGTATCAGTGCGAAGCGAAGCGTGTTGTGGAAGGCGGCGTCGCGGGTGCGCCGCTTGATGCGACGCCAGAGGAGAAGTGGCGGTAAGCTGTTGAGCGCAAAGAGCGAGCGGATAAGCCGCGCGCCGGGGGACGGGCGCTTGTGCGGGGATGATGCGGGCGCGGGCGTGGCCACATCGGCATCAAATTGATTGGCAACTTCCGGGTCCAAAAAGTCAATGCCGGCGCGCCGCATGGTACGGATCCGTTCGTGATAGGCGTCGCCCTTTTCTTCGATGTGGGTGGTCAGTTGTTGGATGGCCCGGCGGGTCGCGTGTGTGAGTGCCCGTTTGGAAGCGGCGATGTCCGCTGCGTCAAAGTAGTCCCGGACGCGGATGGGCGGTCCGTAGCGCAGATGCACCGATGCCGGATAGCAGGTGGTGTGGTCATAGTTGAGGCCGGCCGGTACAATTTTGAGATCCAGATTCCGATCGCGCCGCAAGGCGCGAAATGCTATATCCGCAAAACCCGTTTTAAAGTGTCGCACCCGCTTGTCGGTGTGGTGATTGCCTTCCGGGAATATCTGGATGAAGTGGCCTTGCACGAGGAGGTCGGCGCAGTGATTCAGTATGGCTTCATTGCGCGCGAGAGTATTGCGCCCGTCCCGCAGGCGGTAAATCGGCATCATGTTGAGGCTCCGGAGTACGGCGGCGAGCAGGGGCGATTTGAACAGGTCGGCCCGCGCCAAAAACCACACAAACGGCCGGGGTGGCAGCGTGGGCACCTGGATGGCGTCAATGAGCGCGTTTTGGTGGTTGAGCACGATGATGGCGGGCCCTTTGCGGGGGAAGTGCTGCAGACCGCTGACGCGGCGCCGCCGCAGGGTAAAGTACAGGCCGGTGGAAGCCACGATGTTGATCAGGTAGTACCAAATTTGTCTCATGCCGTCTCCAGTCCGGATTTAAGTGCCCTCTTCGACCAGAAAAAGGCCAGGGCCAGGCCCGAGATGATATCCCAGACACCCCACCAGGCCGCCAGCATCATCATGCCGCCCAGCTCGTGAAAGAACTCAAAAATCAACAGCAGGCCGAGCCCGGAGTTTTGGATGCCGGTCTCGATGGCGATGGTGCGCCGGTCGTTTTGTGCCAGGCCGAAGGCCGCTGCCGCCCAATAGCCCAGGAAGTAAGCCAGCAGATTGTGAATGATGACCAGGCTAAACACAAAGTGGATGTGCCGGGTGAAGATGTCCATGTTGTTGTAAAAGGCGGCTGCGATAAAGAGAATAAAAACCAGGATGGACAGTGGTTTGAGCCGGCGGCTCCACTGTCCGGCTGTCTCCGGATAATGGTGCCGCACCCACATGCCCGCCACCAGCGGTAGGCCCAGGATGAGTGCCACCAGCTTGTACAAGCTCCATGGATTGAGCTCGATGTGTCGCAGGATGTCGTGCGTCGGCGGGTACAGGCCGGCCCAGAAATGGAAGTTGAACGGTGTCATGACGACGGCAACCAATGTGGCGAAGGCAGTCAGACTGAC
>JALVEF010000072.1 GCA_027031185.1 Saprospiraceae bacterium | reverse complement strand
CACAGCACGATGAGTTTGATACGGAAGGGAAGATGCTCAAAAAAATCACGGAAGACGTCAAGAATATCCTCATCCCCCGCGTCAAGCGCAAGCTGCCTGCCCGCATCCGAAAGCTCTTTACCAATGATATCAAGTACCACATCAACCCCACTGGCAAATTTGTCATCGGCGGCCCCCACGGCGACACCGGCCTGACCGGACGCAAGATCATCGTGGACACCTACGGCGGCAAGGGCGGACACGGCGGCGGCGCCTTCTCCGGCAAAGACCCGTCCAAGGTGGACCGCTCCGCCGCTTATGCCGCCAGGCACATGGCAAAAAACCTCGTCGCTGCCGGTGTCGCCGACAACATTCTCGTACAAGTAGCCTACGCCATCGGCGTGGCAGACCCCGTCGGCATCTTTGTGGACACCTACGGCACGGCAAAAGTGGATATGACCGACGGCGAAATCGCCGCCAGGGCCATCAAGCTTTTCGACATGCGCCCGGCCGCCATCGTCAAACGCCTAAAGCTCAAAAACCCTATCTATCTACCCACCGCCGCCTATGGCCACCTGGGACGCACGCCCGAAAAGAAAAAGCGCACCTTTCACATCAACGGCAAAACCATCACCAAGCAAGTCGAGCTATTCACCTGGGAAAAACTCGACTACGTCAACAAGGTGAAGAAAGCCTTCGGGCTTAAGTGAGTCGCCCCAAACAGGATGCACGGGCGTGCATCCTGTTTGACATAGCGGGCAAGATACCAATAGTCCCCTTTTGGGAGCGGGCTCAACAATGTGTTAATACTTCCACACTGTGGACGGATATGGCTATCTTTGCGTTGATATGCCCAAAGCCGGCAGTATTAGGAAAAGAGAGTGCACGCCCGTTGGGCGTGCCTGGGTTCGCGTCGGGCATTGCGAAAGCCTGACCTGCACCCCGCACCGGACAGGCAAGGTGCAACACATAACTAACTCAAAACTCAAAAACTCACCACATGCGTAAATCCTTTATTGCGTTTTTGCTGGTATCCGCCACGACACTCCTGGTGGCTGCCACCACACTGGGCGCTCAGACGCCACAAAAAGTCGGCCATCTCAATCTCGGCAATTTCCTGGCCTCCTTACCGGAAGTACATACCGTGGACTCCCTCCTCCAACAGTATCAACAAAGCCTGCTGGACACACTCCAACAGATGGACAACAAGCTCAAAACTGACTACGAGGCCTATCAGAAAAATATCAACAATCTGACGCCGGTCCAGGCACGGGAAAAAGAACAACAGCTGATGAAGGCCGACCAGGAGATCAAAGCATACGCCCAGCGCGCCGATTCCTTACTTGCCGCTAAGCGGCAAGTACTCTTGACTCCCATTCTCGACAAGCTTGACAAGGCGGTCAAGGCGGTGGGCAAAGCGGGCCACTATGCCGTCATTCTGGACGCATCCATTATGAACGCCCTGCTCTACGCCGAAGACAGCGACGACGTCGAAGCACTGGTCCGCGAAGAATACAAGAAGTACTGACCACTGGAACGCAGCCCTTACCACTAAACCTTTCTAACTTACTAGGCAGTTACACTAAACGGATGCATGCCCGGCGCGGGTGCGTCATTATTATACCTTTCAAAAATTCGATATGAAAAAAATCCTGCCCCTACTGTTTGCGACCATATTATCGGCCCAATCGGGACGTGCCCAGCAATACACCATCACCGGCTATGTCTCTGATAGAGAATCCGGCGAAAAGCTCATCTCCGCCACCGTCTTCGACAGCCGGAGCGGATTGGGTGCCGTGTCCAATACGTACGGCTTTTACAGCCTCACATTGCCGGCAGGCAATGTAAACTTACAAGTCTCTTACCTCGGATACCTGGCTGACACCGTGGCCTTTCGACTTGACCGCGATACGTTGATAAATTTCAAGCTGCAGCCCGGCTCCGTATTGAAGGAGGTCACCGTCGTCGCCGAAGAAAGACAAAAAATCCAAAAACAGACCCAAATGAGCCAGGTCAGTGTACCGGTCAAAGCAATCGCAAAGGTACCGGCCCTGCTCGGCGAAGTGGACGTGCTGAAGGTCATCCAGTTGCTGCCCGGCGTACAAGCAGGCACGGAAGGTCAAAGCGGCATCTATGTACGCGGCGGCAGTCCGGACCAAAACCTGATTCTACTGGACGGCGTGCCGGTCTATAACATTTCGCACATTGCCGGATTTTTTTCCGTTTTTAATTCTGACGCCATCAACAACGTCACGCTGACCAAAGGCGGCTTCCCCGCCAGATACGGCGGCAGACTCGCCTCCGTCCTGGAAATCAACATGAAAGAAGGCAACAACAAGGAGTTTCACGGCCGGGGCTCCATCGGCTTGATCTCTTCACGTGTCACAGTTGAAGGACCGATCCAAAAGGACAAGACCTCTTTTATGATTTCGGGCCGTCGCACCTATTGGGATATACTCACCAGACCGTTTATTAAGAAAGCTCAAGAGCCCTCCAGCAATTACAGCAGCGTTCCCACTTTTTATTTCTACGACTTTAATGCCAAAGTCAATCATAAATTTAACGACCGTCACAGACTATTTTTGAGTCTTTATACCGGTCGCGACATATTCGGGTTAAAAGAAACTTACAAGTATCAAAATAGCTCGGGATCCTTTGATGGCCATATCGGCTGGGGCAATATCACTACCGCCTTGCGCTGGAATTACCTGATCAGCCAAAAGCTGTTTGCCAATACATCGCTCACTTACAGCCGTTTTCGTTTTGACACCGGTTTTAAGGATACCTATGAAAATAATACGGAAGGCTTCTATGAAGCATCGGGACGCTACTTCTCTGGCATCAATGATGTGGCTTCACGTATTGACTTTGACTATGTCCCCAATCCCCGGCACTATATCCGCTTCGGCATCGGAGACACATACCACACGTATAATCCGGGCATATTCACGTATAAAGAAAACGATGATGGCAATAAGTTCTCGCAAAACTTTGGAGACAACAAACAATTCTCCCACGAGATGGCCGCCTACATCGAAGATGATATGCGGCTCGGCGCGCTCAAAGCCAATATCGGCGTACATCTGTCCGCCTTCAAAGTAAAAAAGACCTTTTTTGTCTATCCCCAACCACGCATCGGTCTGCGCTACTTGCTCAATGACCGATGGTCGCTTAAAGCCTCGTTTGCGACAATGGCCCAGTACATCAATCTGCTGTCCACCGAGGGGCTGCGACTCCCCACCGACCTTTGGGTGCCCAGCACGGAGCGCGTCAGGCCCCAAACATCCTGGCAAGTCGCCGCCGGGGCCGCAACCACCTGGGATCAGGGTATCGAGTTCAGCGTGGAGGCCTACTACAAGAAAATGAACAACGTTATCTCTTACAAAGAAGGCGCCACGTTCTTTAACGACGCCGAAGGCATCCTCGGCACTACCTGGGAAAACAAAATCTCACAGGGCACCGGCACAGCCTACGGCATTGAGCTATTTGCCCAGAAAAAATTTGGCAAGACCTCCGGATGGATCGGCTATACTTTGGCCTGGAACAAGCGCCAATTTGACGACATCAACAATGGCGAAGAATTCCCCTACCGCTACGACAGGCGGCATGATTTCAAAATCGTGGTCAGCCACGATCTGTCCAAACGCATCCGCCTGTCCGCCACCTGGGTCTATAACACCGGCCTTGCCATCAGCTTGCCCATCGCCCGCTACCGCGGTGAGTTTCCGGGCAATCCATACCGGCAGGAATTTACGATTTTGGGGAAGAAAAACAGCTTCCGGATGCCCGCCTACCACCGCCTGGACCTGGGTGCCGAATTCATCAAACAAAAGAAATGGGGCGAGCGGGCATGGGTTATCAGCGTATATAACGCCTACAACCGCCCCAATCCGTTTTATATCTATCGCGGGTATAATTGGAGGACGGAAAAAGAAGAATTTCGCCAGGTCAGTTTATTTCCCATAGTCCCCTCCGTCGCCTACCGTTTTAAATTTTGAATCCATGAAAAAGACAACCCATCTCCTTGCCATCATAGTAGTCCTTTTATTCACTTCCTGCGAGTCCTTCTTTGAAAGGACAGCCAAGGTTGACCTTCCGGAGCATGAACCCAGATTGGCACTTTCCGCCGCATGGCATGCCGGTGACGCCCCCTTCTCTTCCCCGTTTAGCATTTTCTTGTCCCGGTCTGTAGGCGCATTAGACGAAGCCGCTCCGCCCGCCGTATCCAATGCCTCGGTCCGGCTATTTGAAGATGACCAATTGCTTGCCACATTGACCGAATCGTCCCAAGATCCCGGCCGTTACCTCGCTCAGGACACGCTCACCCTTCGTCCCGGCCACACCTATCACCTCGAAGCCGAAGGAAACGGATTGCCCAAGATCACCACAGAGCCGGAAACATTGCCCGCCAAGATAGACTTTGATGCCGCCCCCTTTTCCACCAATGACAACAGGATCAAAATCTCATTCCCAAACCCTCCCGGAACTGATTATTTCGTTTGCTTTGTGAATCGCATCCGGCAGGGTACTCAGAGCAATAATAGAATATACCTTAAACCCTCTTCAAACCAAGAGCACGCTTATATCCAAGAGACGGGACTTATCTTTGACGACTCCTATTTTGACAATCAGCCAATAAGTTTGAGTCTGCTGCTTCAGCAAAACAGCGAGCCAATACCGGCCAATGACACCCTCGCGATTTACTTGGCGCATGTGACCGAAGGATATTACAAACTTGACAGAAGTCTGGAAAGATCCTATTACAGCGACGACTTCCTCGGCGAGCCGGCCTTTTTGTACGACAACGTCCGCAACGGCTACGGCGCATTTGTCCTGGCCAATGTGATGGTGAAGAAAATAGTGGTCGGGCCATAAATCCGCGGGCTTCGAGAGGCTCTAGCACCGGGACTCCATAACCACATTGTAACTGTTTAGGTGCTCCTGTTTTTAGGGATAAAATAGGCATTTTCGTGGATGTCGAAGGTAAAATTTTCGATGTGTAGCACCGCTACATGAGAAAATTTTACCAAAGACAGGCGCGAAAAGGCCATTTTAGCGCAA
>JALVEF010000071.1 GCA_027031185.1 Saprospiraceae bacterium | reverse complement strand
CGAGAAGCGCGGTACGATGATCAATCAGACCTATCTGTCCACCACGCGGGTAGAACTGCTTTTTGAGATGCCGCTGGGGGAGATAGTCTTTGACTTCTATGACCGGCTCAAATCGCTGTCCCGCGGGTATGCTTCCTTTGACTATTCGATGATCGGCTTTCGCGAGGCGGATTTGGTCAAGATGGATATCTTGCTCAACGGCCAGCCGGTGGATGCACTCTCCGCGCTGGTGCACCGCTCCAAGGCCGAATACCTGGGTCGCAAAATCTGCAAGCGGCTCAAAGAATTGCTGCCCCGCAAGCAGTTTGCCATCCCCATTCAGGCTGCCATCGGTGCCAAAATCATCGCCCGGGAAACCATCTCCGCACTCCGCAAGGACGTCACGGCCAAGTGCTACGGCGGTGACATCACCCGCAAGCGCAAACTCCTGGAAAAGCAAAAGAAGGGCAAGAAGAAGATGCGCCAAATCGGCAACGTGGACGTCCCGCAAAAGACCTTCCTCGAAGTGTTGAAGTTTACCGAGTAGCCTTTTTCCGCAGCCAGAGATTGAAAGCGATCCAGGTCTCCTCGTGACCGGGTGTGGATGCCCACAAGGCGCGTGAGCCGTGTATGGAGGCGGTTTTGGGGCGGAGGAAGGTCAAATAGTCCGGCTCCATATTGTGCATCAGGTCCTCCACGCGCGGGATCTCTTCTTTGGCGCAAGTGACGAAGGCGGGCTTGCGCAAGTCGTGTAGTGCCGGTCCCACTTTGACGGACTTGAGGTATTCGCCCGGGCTGAATGCCGCCACGGCTTTCACCTTGTCGTTTTTGGCGGCGATGAGCAGCGCCAGGGAGGCGGAATAGGAGCTGCCCACCAAGATGATGGGGTGATGGTGATTGTGCTCGTATGCCTGGTCAATGGCGGCTTCGATATCCTGACGGGCGGCTAAATAATCCGTGGGCAAGCCGCGCGAGCGGGCGGCGCGGTGGGTCTCGTTTTCGATGCCGTTGACGCCTCTGCCGGAGCGCTGGTCAATGGCCAGGCAGTCAAAGCCTTGCGAGACCAGTTTGGGAGCGGTCTCGATATATTCGCCGCGACTGAAACCGGCCTGATGGCACAAGACGATCATTTCGGTATTGCCGTCACGGGTGTAGAGATCAGCGGTTACAGGGATCTCGTCCGGGGTAAAAAAGCGGATGGTCTTCTTGTGGAAAGGTGGAGTAGTGGACTTTTGCATCGCCGTACTGTCCGGCGATGTGGCAGACTGCGAAGAGCCGGCACAGGCAAATAGCACCCAAAGGGGGAGGAGGGAAATGAATAGTTTGGGCATGGCGTTTGTTTTTTGTGAGGCAATCGGGATGATAACCGCCGGAGGCGGATTATTGTTCGATTGGGGCCGGGGTGGACACCGCGGACGTATGGTCAGGCGCCCTTACATGACTTCGGCGTACAGGATAAAATTGGTGTCGAAGTCATAGATGCGGCCTCCGGGGAATACTTCCAGGAATCGCGCGCGAAAGGAGGCAAACTCGTCCGGCCGGTCTTTCATGTAGTTGAACAGCAGCCGGCCGCCCGGTGCCAAGGCACGGCGGGTATCTTGGAGAAAGGATAGTTGTTGTGCGAAAGCAGGCACCCGGCTGCCCACAAAGATGTCCGCACAGACGAGGTCGTAGGTTTGGGTATTTTTCTTGATGAAGGTGGCGGCGTCCGTATGCAAGATGCCGACGGAGGAGCGGAAGCGGGGCAGGCTGTACTTTTGGGCCAGGGCGATGATGGTGCCGTCGGATTCGACGCCGGTGATCTGTTTGGTGAGGCCGTAGTTTTTTTCGAGGATATAGACGATGCTGCCCAGGCCGAAGCCGAGAATCAGTACCTTTTCCCCGCGGCGGGCCCCGGCGATTTCTGCCAATGCCCGCGCAAATACATGGTACTTGTCGTCAAAGGAATAGACGGCATCGTCGGTCTGCAGTTTCAGGCGGCCGCGGTCATAAACCAGGACCAGTTCCTTGCCGGTGTCACGTGATACCGTGCGCACCAGGGAGACGGGCCAGAGAAAACTGAGCGGCTTTAGGAGCTTATGGTTCATGAGTGCGCAGGTACGCCTGACGGTATGGCGCCGTCAGGCGGAAGAGGTGTTCGATGATGTTGTGGTAAGTGGGAGTAAGGTCCACGCTCCGGCGGTTCATGACGGTTTGGGCGGTTTGGATGGCCTTGCTCGGATCATATTCCCGGCGGTCGCCGGCCACATTCCAGGTAAAAGACGGGATGAATTTGGGGGTAAATCCGCCGCCGGCAAAATTGGCGTGTACACCGGCGACCGTCCCCGTATTGAACATGGTGTCAATGCCGCACTTGGAGTGGTCGCCCATGATGAGTCCGTGGAAGAGGAGGCCGGTGTCCACCGGTTTTTGTTCGGGATAGGACCATACTTTGACCGTGGAGTAATTGTTTTTTAGGTTGGAATTGTTGGAGCCGGCGCCGAGATTGCACCATTCGGCGATGACGCTGTTGCCCAGATAGCCGTCGTGGCTCTTGTTGGAATACCCAAAGAAGACCGAGTTGGATATTTCGCCTCCGACTTTGGAAAAGGGACCAATGGTGGTGCCTTTGTAAATTTTGGCGCCCATCTTGACGACGCTGCCGTGACAGAAGGCGGCGCTGCCGCGGATCATAGCACCCTCCATAATCAACGCATTGGGACCGATATACACGGGCCCGTCCTCCGTGTTGATGCTTTGCGCCAACATACGGGCTCCTTTTTCGATAAAGATTTCGCCGTTGCCGGCGATCAGTGTATGGTCCGGCAAGGGTTCGGATCTGCGGTTGCGTGTGATCAAGTCGAAGTCGGCGCGGATTTGATCTTCATTGAGCAGGAAGATGTCGGCGGGGCGGCGGATGGCCGTTATCTCATCAATATCGTGGAGCCGGAGTTTGTCGGTGGGGATGGTGCTGGATGTGACCAGGTCGTCGCCGGGGATGTTGGCGGCGATGATATGTCCCCGGTCTTGCAGGCCGTGCCCGGGAGCGAGCGTCCGGCAGGCTTCGACGAGGGCGTCCGTAGGCAGGACATGGCCGGCGATGAGCAGATTGTCTTTCTCTATGTGGGTAGGGTAGTGGCGACTCAAGTAATCCTGTGTGTAGTGGGACGCGTGCCCGCCCAAGCGGCGGGCCCATTTTTCGCGGATAGTCAGTATGCCCACTCTGATTTCTGCTACCGGCCTGTAAAAACTCAGCGGCAGCAGACCATCGCGCACGTAGGAATCCACTAAGATGAGATTGGTCATTTTTCCGTCTTGCACTGGTGCATCTCCACCGGGTGTAAAGCCGGCTTGGGGTACAAAAGTAACGAAACGTATCCTATCGGCCCGGACAAAAAAGCCCCGATGTCGTGGGACATCGGGGCTTTTTGTCCGGAAAGCCGGACTATTCCTTTTTGTTTTTCAGGTATTTGTCAAATTTCTTGCGGAACTTGTCAATCCGGCCGGCGGTATCTACGAACTTCATCTTGCCGGTGTAGAAAGGATGGGATTTGGAGCTAATCTCCAGCTTGTACAGCGGATATTCGGTGCCGTCAATGACAATGGTCTCCTTGGTATTGGCGCAGGAGCGAATCAAGAACGTATCATTTGTGGAGATATCCTTGAATGCCACCAATCTGTAATTGTCAGGGTGTATTCCTTTTTTCATCTTTCTGCTTTTTACGGCCCGATGGGCTGAAAACGGTGCGCAAAGGTAAATACTTTTGGCCAATGATGCAATAATATCCTGTTTTTTGGGCTGCTTCGGTGGCCGAAATTGAAGAACGGGCGCCGGACATATTTGTTGGGCCTCCGGTTTGGAAAATAGCGCGTCACAAGCGAACTTTACCGCGCCAATTGCTACCAAAACATATTACAATGCATCACAGAGTAACCATTGAGCCATTTCGCATCAAGGTGGTCGAGCCGATCAAACTGACGACCCAGGCGGAGCGGGAAGAAATCTTGAAGCGCGCCCATTACAATCCGTTTTTGATTGATGCTGAAAACGTCATCGTTGACTTGCTGACGGATAGCGGTACGTCGGCGATGAGTTCGGAACAATGGGCCGGGATGATGCGCGGTGACGAGTCCTATGCAGGTGCGCGCAGCTGGCGCCGGATGGAGGCTGCTGTCCGGGAGCTGACCGGCTGCCCGTATGTATTGCCGACGCACCAGGGACGCGCCGCCGAGTTTTTGCTGTACAACCAACTGGGCGGCCCGGGTAAGCTGTTCTTATCCAATACACATTTTGATACCACGCGTGCTAATATTGAGTATTCCGGTGCCCGGGCCATTGACATCCCGATTCCCGAAGCCTTGATTCCCGACCTGGAACATCCCTTCAAGGGTAATATGGATACCACCAAGCTGGAGGAGAAAATCCGCAAGTATGGCGCCGAAAATATCGGCGCCGTCATTCTGACCGTCACCAACAACAGCAGCGGCGGCCAACCGGTCTCCATGGCCAATACTCTCGCCGTCTCCGACATCTGTAAGCGGCACGGTGTGCCGCTGATCATAGACATGTGCCGCATCGCCGAGAACGCCTATTTCATCAAGCATCGCGAACCGGAATATGCAGACCTTACCTACAAGGAAATCGCCCAGAAGATGCTGGCACTGGCTGATGGTGCAATCATGAGCGCCAAGAAAGATGCCTTGGTCAACATGGGCGGCTTCCTGGCCTTGCGTGACGAAGCACTCGCGGAGAAGTGTCGCACGCCGCTCATCATCACGGAGGGCTTCTCCACCTACGGCGGCCTGACGGGCCGTGATATGGAGGCCCTGGCTATCGGCTTGCAAGAGGTATTCGAACCGGACTATTTGCACTACCGCATCAAGAGCACAGCTTATCTGGGCAATAAAATCAGTGAGTTGGGTGTACCCATCATCAAGCCTGTCGGCGGACATGCGGTCTATGTGGATGCCAAGGCGTTTTATCCGCACATACCGCCAGAGGAATTTCCCGGTCACGCGCTGGGCATTGAGTTGTATCGTCTCAGCGGTATCCGGGCGGTAGAGATCGGGTCGGTCATGTTTGGGC
>JALVEF010000070.1 GCA_027031185.1 Saprospiraceae bacterium | reverse complement strand
GTTGACCTTGGACCGTTGACTGGTCAACAGCGCCAGCGATTCAACGCGATAGCAGTTTCAACGTGTGTCCATCCGTGTCTTCCGTGTCCATCCGTGTCCATCCGTGTCTTCCGTGTCCATCCGTGTTCCATTTTTCAACGCGTCAGCATTCAACTACTCCCCAAAGCCACAAACCTGATTTCCCCATGGCGGTATGCCGAGAGCTTGCCATCGCGCACCAGTACCAACCGCCCCTCCGCGTCCACATTCACAATTTTTGCCTCAAACACCTCGCCGGCGGCCTCAAACCGTCCGGTCTGCATTATGCCATATAGCCGGCAGAGATAATCGGCCTTGATGGAAGCGTAGGCGTACATATCCCCGTCCAGGTGGTCCAGCAGCGGCTCAAACTGATTGATGATTTTGTTGAGTAGAAAGTTGCGATCCGGATGACGCGCTCCGGCAAGGCGCAGCGAAGTGGCATTGCCGGCCTCCGGAGGAAATTTCTCCTGTAGCACATTCACGCCGATGCCGATGATGGAAGTGGCGATAGCCTTACCCGAAAAGACATTGCGAATCAGTATGCCGGCCACCTTCTTACCGTTGATCAGTACGTCATTGGGCCATTTGATGTGCAGTTCCGCTTTGTTCGGGGGCAGTATGAACTCAATGGCCTCATAGACTGCCAGCGAGGTGATCATATTGAGATAGTGCGCCTGATCCGGTGGCAGAAAACGGGGCTTGTATATCATCGAAAACGTCAGATTGACACCGGGCGCACTATACCACACCCGGTTTGCCTGGCCCTTGCCCTGTGTCTGGTAATCGGCCAACACCACACTGCCGGCAGGCAGTGTCCCCTCTGACATCACCCATTCGTATGCAAAATCATTGGTAGAAGGCAACAAATCAAAGTATTTCAATGTTTTGTTGGGGTACCAAAGCGAATCAAACAGGTAAAAATCCGACCTTGTCTCCTTGGTCATGGTTGTAACTTTCAAAAAATTGTTGCAATTTGCCTGTGTGTATTGTTTTGTTCACCGCGCCAATCTACAACGGCGCATAAAACCCACACTATTTGAGCACAAAAAAAGCAGAAGCCAGCGTTCAAGAGATTAATCGCGCTATCATTGAAGGCATCCGCGACGTCAAAGGTAAAAAAATTGTCTCTTTGGACTTGCGCAACTTGCCCGACGCATCTGTGAATTTTTTCATCATTTGTCAAGGCGATTCCACTACACAAGTGAACGCTATCTCGGACAGCATCCAAAAACACGTGAAGGAAACTTGCTTTGTTACCCCGATGAGTACCGTGGGCACACCCCAGGGGCGATGGGTGTGTATGGACTATCTCGATACCGTGGTCCACGTCTTTTACCCCGAAGTCCGGGCCTTTTATGACCTGGAAACACTTTGGTATGACGCCCGCCGGACCGATTTTGAAGATGTCGAGTGATCGGAAACCACAACGAAAAAGACCAAATGGTGTTATATTAGTCAAACCCGTCGCATCCGATCTGCACAATTGTGCCCGCAAAGTGTGTGACCGGCGAAACAATAAATCAAGCCATCCATCATGGACGACAACAATAAGAAAAACGACAAAAACAAGAAGAGCTTTCCCTCTACGCCCAAGTTCAATCCCTTGTGGCTGTATGGAGCCGTCTTTTTGATCTTTCTGCTCATTCAGCTCTTCCAAAATGTCGTGGCCAGTGGACCCGAATATACCTTCGAACAATTTGCCCAAATGGCCAAGGCCGGCGACATCGCTCGTCTTGAAGTCGTCAACCAAAAACAAGCCAACGTCTATCTCAAGGAAAAGAGTCTCCAGAAAGACGAGTATCAAGACCTCCGCGAGCACAGCTTTGGCGGCGGGCCGCACTTTACCTTTTACATCGGCCCACCCGAAGAATTTGCCCGCCAACTCGACAAACTGAACGACCAGCTTCCCGACGAACTGGACATCTACCCCGTCTATGTCGAGCGCACCAATTGGGTCGCCACTGTCCTGAGTTGGATGATTCCCATTGGCCTCTTGCTCCTGTTTTGGGGCTTTTTGCTCCGCCGTATGGGCGGCAATGCCGGCCCCGGCGGCCAGATCTTCAACATCGGCAAATCCAAAGCCACGCTCTTTGACAAAAATTCCAAAGTCAACGTCACCTTCAAGGACGTGGCCGGCCTGGACGAAGCCAAAGAAGAAGTCATGGAAGTCGTGGACTTCCTCAAAAATCCCAAAAAATACACCGCCCTCGGCGGCAAAATACCCAAAGGCGTCCTACTCGTCGGCCCGCCCGGCACCGGTAAGACACTGCTCGCCAAAGCCGTAGCCGGCGAAGCCGACGTCCCCTTTTTCTCTATCTCCGGCTCCGACTTCGTTGAGATGTTTGTCGGCGTTGGCGCCTCGCGCGTCCGCGACCTGTTCAAGAAAGCCCGCGAAAAAGCGCCCTGTATCATCTTCATTGACGAAATTGATGCCATCGGGCGCGCCCGCTCCGCTGTCGAGCGTCCGGGCGGCAACGACGAGCGCGAAAGCACGCTCAATGCCCTGCTCGTGGAGATGGATGGTTTCTCTACCGACAAAGGCGTCATCCTGATGGCTGCCACCAACCGGCCCGATGTTCTGGACCGCGCCCTGTTGCGCCCCGGGCGATTCGATCGCCAAATCGCCATTGACCTGCCCGATCTGAAAGGGCGCGAAGAAATATTCAAGGTGCATCTGAAGCACATTAAGATTGCCGGGGACGTAAAGCCAAGTATCCTGGCGGAAATGACACCCGGATTTGCCGGTGCTGAAATCGCCAATGTCTGCAACGAAGCTGCTTTGATTGCTGCGCGCCGCGGCAAGAAAGCCGTCGAAATGGACGACTTCAACTACGCGCTCGATAAGGTCATTGGCGGCTTGGAGCGCAAGAGCAAACTCATCGCCCCGGACGAGAAAAAAATCATCGCCTATCACGAAGCCGGCCACGCCATCTGCGGCTGGTTCCTCGAGCACGCCTCCCCGCTGGTCAAGGTCACCATCGTCCCGCGCGGCATCGGCACCCTGGGCTATGCCCAATACCTGCCCAAAGACGAGTACATCACCCAGATGGAGCAGCTCAAAGACCGCATGTGTATGACCCTGGGCGGCCGCGCTGCCGAAGAAGTCTTCTTCGGCACCATCTCTACCGGGGCCCAAAATGACCTGGAAAAGGTCACCAAAATGGCGTACAGCATGGTCACCGTCTTTGGCATGAATCCCAAAGTCGGCAACGTCTCTTTCTATGGCATGCGCAATGAGACCATGTTTGAGCGACCCTATTCCGAAAAGACCGCCGAAATCATTGACGAAGAAGTGCGCCGCCTCATCCAACAAGAATACGAGCGCGCCGTCAATCTTCTCAAAGAAAAATACGGCGAAGTCGAGAAACTGGCACAGGCACTCCTGGAAAAAGAAACCATTGTCCGCTCCGATGTGGAAGAACTCATCGGCAAGCGGCCTTTCCCCGATCACAAGACGCACCTGTCCGACACCGATCTGGCCGAAGGCGACGATGCGCCCGAAGAAGTCGTCGAAAACTGATGGCCTCCGGGGGTGGAAATATCCGCCGCCTTGTGATTGTATTGGGCCTTCTCGGAGTGGTACTTATTGCCCGCTATTTGCGCCGGCATCGCCATCTGATTCCCTCTACCATACCCGCCGGCGGCGAGCACCAGCCGGTCTCCTCTTGTATGACCTGTCACGGCGACATGATGGGTTTGATTCCTGCACACCGGCAGGCCGGTTGCCAGGTTTGTCACCTCGGCCACCCCGAAGCATCCGACCGTGAAGCCGCCCACAGGGATATGATCCTCATCCCCGGCAATTTGAGCAATGCCCCCAATACCTGTGGCCGTTGCCATCCCGGCATCAACGAGCGCGTCAAGCGCTCGTTGATGCGCACCATGAGCGGCATCATCCGCACGACACAGGCCGTTTTCGGCGAAGATACCACCGATGCCGCCCATATCAACCGGGCACCACCCGAACACAGTGCCGCCACATCGTATTTGCGCCAGCGCTGCGCCTCTTGTCACCTGGGCAATGAAAAAATCAATTCCGGACCGGTGGATGATCGCTCCCGCGGCGGTGGATGCCTCGCCTGCCACCTCCAATATGATCGCACGGCGTTGAGAGCATTCTTTTTTTCCAGGATCAATGACACCACCATGGCCTATCATCCCGCGTTGTCGGTCAACGCGACGGACGAACACTGCTTTGGCTGCCACAGTCGCTCCGGCCGGATTGCCCCATCGTATGAAGGTTATCACGAGACCTTGCACCCGGACACCACGGATGAGATACGCACCTTGGATGACGGCCGCAGCTTTCGCTATATTTCCGACGATGTGCACCACGCGGCCGGTATGGCCTGCATAGACTGCCATGACCACCTGGACGTGATGGGCGACGGCAGCCATTATACCACAAAGCACCAGGCGGTCCATGTGCGCTGTACGGACTGCCACACCACGGCTACCGTCGTGCACCGGGCATATCACGAATTGGATGACATCAGTCGCCGGCTCATTCGCCTCCGTCACCAAGACACGGCAAGAGAATATGTGATTACGCCCTCCGGGCGTGTGGTGACAAATCTCTTCGTATCGGACGGGCGCCTGCAGTTGCGCACCAAAATTGACGGCAAGTTCTTATCCCCCGGTCCCCCCGCACCGGCCTGTACGGCACCGGTTCACCGTGACCTGACCTGCAATGCCTGCCATACCCGGTGGGCCCCCCGCTGCATCACCTGTCATGTCTCGTATGACGATGGCGAAGAGCAGTGGCAGGAGCGGGCCGGCCTGTTTCGGGCAGATCCGCCCACACTCGGTGTCATCCACCGGAATGGTCGCCGCCAAATCACCACCTTCGTCCCCGGCATGATTATGCATCTGGACAAGCGCAACTTTACGGGCA
Organism: Saprospiraceae bacterium; assembly: GCA_027031185.1. Lineage (GTDB taxonomy): Bacteria > Bacteroidota > Bacteroidia > Chitinophagales > Saprospiraceae > HyVt-613. Next base: position 11,299 of record JALVEF010000070.1, on the reverse strand, counting down.
GGCGGGATGATACGGTATTCGTCCGTCGCTTTGTACCGATTGCGGCCCACACCATCGCGCGAAATGCGCGCACTTGTCGCTCCTGCCATTGGAATCCCCTGGCTTTGGGCTATGGCCGGGGGCGTATCATCTCTGACGGAGATGATACGCGCTTTGAACCCTCCGAAGCCCTCGAATCAGATTCACTGCCCTTAGATGCTTGGATAAGGCCATTTACCGGCCCGTCTGCTTCTTCAAGTCGGGCCGTACACCCGTTTTCTGCCGGGACCCAACGGCGCATCCTGGATGTCGGCCGTTGTCTGCAATGCCATGACGGTGACAGTCCGGCCATGCAGAGCGCGCTGAAAGACTTTGCGCAGGCGGCTGCCCACCATTCGAAACGTTCCGGCGACAAGTATTATCGGGACGCACCGCTCAAAATCCGGATAGGCGCACCGTCCAAGGCAAACGGGGAAAAAAAGTAACTGTTTAGGGTTTCCTTAAAAGCCCTTTTTTCCCCATAAATCGTTGAAAATCAGCTTCTTTTGCAGGCGATTCCCTATTGTCCGATAAATATACATCGTCCCCATCCCCGAAGGGGATAAACATAGATTGCCGCCCTGCACTAACATGCTTTGCCGGATTAAAGCTTTGGCCCTTCCGCATAGGCTTGTTGCATGATAAAGGTCTGTTGCTGTCTTTTATGGGCAAGTAAGTGCGGGACAAGTAAAGCTTTCCTATCCCCGAAGGGGATAAACATAGATTGCCGGCGGCGCAGCCGCCGGCATCGGAAAAGAAGGAAAACAACTCCGAAGGAGTTGAACCCTTTCAGGGTTCTATTACCTTATGAATCTGTTGCCCCGCATTTCATGCGGAGCAAGTTTGATTCAACCACTTCGTGGTTGTCCATACTTGCCTTCTGCCGGTGATTTATAAAGTGTGTGGCGGGATATGCCAGCTCATCAGCCGGCAAACAGGAAAAATGAAAGACTTTATCCTTGCCCCGGAGCAGGTAAAAAGGACATTCTCTTTGCCGTCGGCTTCAGCCGGCGGGGAGAGGCAAAAGAAAATACTAGGGCTTTAGCCCATCCGTGCAACGCAATAAATTTCCCTTTTCCATGTCAAAGAAAAAGCCTATATTTAGCGCCCGTTTCCGCAAAGCCTAAAACAAAAGCAATGTTCGGAAGTAAAAAGAACCCCAAAAAGCACCAGGCGCCCCCCAAAGCCGCCGCCCCTAAACCGTCCGGCGGCCTCAACAGTCTGGTGCACCAAACCACCCTGGAAGGCAAAATCAACGCCGACAACGATTTTCGCGTGGACGGCTCTATCAAGGGCACGCTGCACTGCGCCGCCAAGGTTATTGTCGGCCCTGACGGCTCTGTGGATGGCAAAATCATCTGCCGGGACGCCGTCATAGAGGGGCGGTTTACCGGCGAACTCCATGTGGACAATGCCTTGATGGTCAAGGAGACCGCGCGTATTCAAGGCGATGTGATAACCAAGACCCTGATTGTACAGCCCGGCGCCGTCTTCAACGTGGTATGCAAAATGAAGCAGGCCACCGCTGACGGCCCATCATCCCCAAAAGCGCAAACCAAAAAACCGGAAGGCGTGAAAAATATACTGGGCTAACACCCATTGATACTTATGGCAAAACAGTCCCGGGAAGACCGCCGCCGCCGGCAGATGGATCGTATCCGGTTCTTCGCCAGATATGCGGGTATAGGTATGGAGATGTTTGTCACCTTGATGGTGATGGCCTATCTCGGCCACTATCTGGATGGGCGCTTCCATTTGGAAAAACCCTACCTGACCGTCCTGTTTGCCCTAATCGGCTTGGGCGCCGTTTTGTTTAGAATCGTCAAACTACTTGGTAAGCCATGACCCATAGGCAGTTTATTGTGGCCTTGGCCGGTGTTTCTGCCAGTGCGCTCCTGCTGACCGCCGGACTCTTGCGCGTGCCTCCCATCCAACCATTCGCTTTTAGTGCCTACGGGGCTTGGTCGCTCTACTTGCTATACTCCGTGTTGCAATACTTCTTGGGGCGCCATGCTGCCTTTGATACCAATAAAGCCAAGTTTATCGGTGTAGTCCAACTCCTGACAGCACTCAAAATGGGCCTGACCGTGCTATTCGTTGCATTTTTTGTCAAGCTGGTCAAACCGGAGACCAATTGGTTTGTTCTCCCTATTTTGGTGAATTACGTGCTATTTACCATTTTCGAGACCATTGTCATGATGCGGGTGGGCAAGATGACCAGGCCCCAACCGGATGCGCCGTAGGCTTGGCGCCCTTGTTTCATAACTGTTTAGATGCTCGCGAAGCAGGCCGGCACCCGGATAGTGACCAAAATGTACTAATGAAAATGCCCAAAAAGAAGGCAGATGCCGCAGACAAAATTGATGTCCAGCGATTTATATACATTAAGGGGGCCCGGAGCAACAATTTGAAAAACATTGACCTGGCCATCCCCAAAAACGAGCTGGTGGTCGTCACCGGGCTGTCGGGCTCCGGCAAGTCCTCGCTCACCATGGATACCTTGTACGCCGAAGGTCAGCGCCGCTATGTGGAGAGTCTGTCCTCCTATGCACGTCAGTTCTTGATGCGCATGAAAAAACCCGATGTGGACTATATCAAGGGCATCTGCCCCGCCATCGCCATCGAACAAAAGGTGTCCACAGCCAACAACCGCTCTACTGTCGGGTCTATTACCGAGATTTACGACTACCTGCGTTTGCTCTATGCACGCATCGGCAAGATTATTTCGCCGGTGTCCGGCCGGGAAGTCAAGCGCCACAGCGTCAGCGATGTCGTGGACTATGTCCGCGCCCTGCCCGCCGGTACCAAAGTCCTGCTTCTGATTGATCTGCCACACAAGTACAAAGATCGAAGCTTGCGCCGTGAGTTGGAGCTTTTTATGAAAAAGGGATTTGCCCGCCTGTATTGGAAGCAAGCCCTCCATCATATTGACGAATTTCTGGAATCGCACGGCGAAGAATTGGACGTGCCTGTCGGTCAATTTGACGATGCGCCCATCCGTGTACTGATTGACCGCTTTATCGCCGACCCTGCCGATGAGGATTTGCTGCAGCGCGTGGCAGACTCCGTCCAGACCGCATTCTATGAGAGTGAAGGCCAGTGCACGGTGCATATCCCGGATGGCGATTCCGTGGTTTTCAACAATCGTCTGGAACTGGACGGTATTGAATTTCCTGAGCCGACCGTGCATCTCTTCAATTATAACAACCCCTACGGTGCCTGCCCCCGGTGTCAGGGCTACGGAAAGATCATCGGCATTTCCGAAGAAAAGGTCATCCCCAATGACAGCTTGTCCCTCTATGAAGGAGCAGTCCTCCCCTGGCAAGGCGCATCCAAAAAGTCTATGCGCGATCGCTGGTTGGTCCATGCGGCCGAGGCCGGTATCCCCATTCACCGGCCATATCGCGAGCTTACACCCGAACAAAAACACCTGGTTTGGCACGGAAACGGCAGCTTGAATGGCATCTATGACTTCTTCAAAGCGCTGGAGTCCAAAATGTACAAGATCCAAAACCGGGTACTGATCTCCCGTTATCGTGGCAAAACCACTTGCCCCGAATGCCAGGGCGGCCGCCTCCGTAAGGAAGCTACCTATGTGAAAGTTGGCGGTAAGTCCATTACGGAATTGGATAAACTTCCCGTGGACCGACTCCTGGACTTCTTCCAAAACCTCCAATTGTCCGATTTTGATCAAAAAGTAGCCGAACGTCTTCTGCTCGAAATCACCACCCGTCTGCGGGCTATGTTGCATTTGGGGCTGGACTACCTGACCATTGACCGGGTGGCATCCACGCTGAGCGGCGGTGAGACCCAGCGCATCAATCTCACGCGCACGCTGGGCAGCAATTTGACTTCATCGCTTTACATTCTGGATGAGCCCAGTGTCGGTCTCCATCCGCGTGACACGCAAAAGCTGATTGGCGTACTCAAAAATCTTCGCGACCTGGGCAATACGGTACTCGTTGTCGAGCACGAGGAAGCCGTCATCCGGCAGGCCGACTTTATCGTGGATATGGGGCCGGGAGCCGGCAGACAGGGCGGAGAAATTGTCTTTGCCGGGCCGTATGACCGGGCGCTAAAAAGCAAACGGCCCTCGCTTACGATGGACTACCTGACCGGGCGCAAGGCCATTGAAGTACCCAAGCTGCGCCGCAAGCCGGTCAACTATATCAAGCTCCGGGGGGCTGCCGAGTTCAATCTCAAAGGCATTGATGTGGATATCCCCCTGCAAGCTATTACGGTGGTGAGCGGCGTGTCCGGATCCGGCAAGACCACTTTGGTCAAGCGCATCCTTTATCCGGCCATATTCAACGAGTCCAATATCTTTTCCAAGCTGGAGTCCGGCCACTACGCCAGCATCGAATTTGATGAGAAGCTATTGAGCGCTGTCGAAATGATCGGTCAAAAGCCCATCGGCAAATCATCCCGCTCCAACCCCGTCACTTATATGAAGGCCTATGACGACATCCGTAAGCTGATGGCGGCCCAGCGTATGGCCATGGTCAAAGGTCTCACTTCAATGCACTTCTCTTTCAATGTCGAAGGCGGGCGCTGTAAAGAGTGTAAAGGCGAAGGAGAGCAGGTCGTCGAAATGCAGTTTTTGGCAGATATCCGGCTCACTTGCGAGGCCTGTAAGGGCAAGCGCTTCAAAAAAGAAGTCCTCAGTGTCACCTACAAGGATAAAAATATCTTTGATATCCTCTCCATGACAGTGGACGAGGCCCTGGATTTTTTCAAGGACAAAAAAGCCATTTACAATAAACTCAAACCCCTCGCCGACGTCGGCCTGGGCTATGTCAGTCTCGGACAGCCATCGTCCACCTTGTCCGGGGGCGAAGCCCAGCGCATCAAACTGGCTCACTTTCTTTCGCGCCAATACAAGGGCGAGCATATCCTGTTTATCTTTGACGAGCCTACTACCGGCTTACATTTTCATGATATCCGGCTCTTGCTCAAGGCCTTCAACAGCCTGGTGGAGATGGGCCATACCGTCTTGATTGTCGAACACAACTTGGAAGTGATCAAGACAGCCGACTGGGTCATTGACCTAGGTCCCGAAGGGGGCGACAAGGGGGGACGCGTCTTGTATCAGGGGCCGCCCGAGGGCCTGACCGCCGTAAAGGAATCCTATACCGGCCGGTTTCTCAAGGAAGTCTTGTCGGCGGCATCGAAGGCGTGATGCCGCTTGGTTTTTTGTTCCCCGCACTTACTTGCTTTGCTGGATTTTGGCATTGATCCTTCCGCATAGGCTTGCTGCATGATAGGGGTGTGTTGCTATCTTTTATGGGCAAGTAAGTGCGGGACGGTTTTTCGGCCCCGCACTTACTTGCTTTGCCTGGTTTTGGCTTTGCCCCTTTCCGCTTATGCTTTTTGCAAGATGAGCGCTATATCACTCCGCTTTGGTGGGCAAGTATGTGCGGGACGGTTTTGCGGCCCCGCCCTTTGGGTAAGTAATTGCGGGACGGCAATACCTAAGTCCATCCCGATTACGGCACGACCAGCCGGAAGGCATCCCGGGCCAATTCAAACCGGCAGGGCGCATAACCGATAAACTCACCGTCCGTCTCCAGATGGACAGCGCCGTCCGTGGGCCTAATGGATAGTTTCTCCGTGTGGAAGCAATCCACCCGCCGGTGCCGCGCTACCTTGCCATTGTAGAAATAAGGTGTGGAGAGCAAGACCCGGAGCGGATGCATCCGGCGGGCCACCGTGACGGCCAGTTGGGTGGCGGATGGGTCTGCATGCGGGACGAATTGCATGCCACCGCCGGAGTATTGGCAAATGCCGATATTTACAGAATAAAAATGACCGCTGATCCGGCCCTCGTCCCAGTCTATGACCGCCCCGGCGGGCCGGTATGCCCATAGCTTTTTGACGGCCACTGCCAAATATTGAATAGAGGAATTGATGGGCTTGGTGCGCCCGTTGACAGCTTTGACTACAAAGGCGTCGTAAAACAAGCCCGCCACATTGACAAAGTAGCGCCGTCGCCGGATGCCCGAGTCGTCATGGTAATGCACGATACCGGCATTGTGTCGCCGGGTCTTGAAAGCTAGCAAGATACGGAGCCACTCGTCTATCCGGTCCGGGATGTGATGCATCCGTGCAAAATCATTGCCGGAGCCGACCGGAAAGACAGATACGACCGGCGGTGATGTATCTCCCGCCGACAACAAGCCGTTGAGCATCTCGTTGACGGTGCCATCTCCCCCCACGGCGATATAGCACTTATAATTCCTCGCGCGCCGAAGGCGCGCAATCTCTATTCCATCTCCCCGCCCGGTCGTCATCTCAAAGTCAAAGTTGGTGCCGGATGCCTCCAGGCGGGCACGAAGTTGCGGCCAGATTTTGGTGCCCACTTTTCCGTTGGCGGCCCGGGGATTTACGACAAAGAAGAAGTCAGCCATCGAGAAGTGCATTGATCAACTGGTCGGTGGGGATGTCGCGCATGCAGCGGAAGTGCTTTTTGGGGCATTCGTTGTACCCGATCTTGGAGCAGGGACGACAGGACAGCGCTTTTATTTCGATGATCCTGTGGATATCCGAAGGCGGGTAGGGTGTCATCCCGAAGGCCGGCACCGTATTGCCCCAGACCGATACCGTCGGGGTGCCGAGTGCCGCCGCAATGTGCATCATGCCGGTATCAGGTGTCAGCAGTTTATGGGAATGGGCGATGAGGGAGGCCGACTGAAACAAGTCTGTCTCGCCGCAAAAATTGATCACATCATCGCGCCCGCTCTTGCGTGCAATGTATGCGCCGTCCTCCCGTTCGGCCGGTCCGCCCAAGAGGGCTACCGGCCCCGGCCACAGTTGGGCTACGGTGGCCAGCTTATTGTTGGGGATGCGCTTGGTCTGCAAGGCCGCTCCGACAGCGATGGTGAGCAGCGGGCGCTCGTCCTTTGTATTGGGGAAGAAGCTTCGTATCCCGGACGCATCCCACCGGCGTTCCGGTGGGATGAAGAAGTCCAGGCCTTGTCCGTCATTGCGGACACCGAACGGGCGCACGGTGTCCAGATACCGGTCCACGATATGCACGTCCGGCAAACGGTTGATTTTCCACTGGGTCAGCAGCCACTTCTCCGGATTCAGCTTGCGGAAGCTCACCGCCGGCCGCTTGAGCGCCATCTTGACGAGGAGCGAACGGAGATTGTGGTGCAAGTCCACGACGAGATCGTACCGCTCCCGTTTGAGTTTCGTGGTGACGTCGGCGAGTCGCTTTTGGAGTGTGATCACGCGGGAGACGTAGGGATTGGCGGCCATCATATCGCGGTAGGCTTCCTTGGTCAGGACATGCACTTCCGCGCCGAGTTGCCGGCGCAGTCCGCGTATTACCGGCGTGGTGAGCACGATATCTCCGATGGAGCTAAACCGGATGACCAGTACTTTTTTTGGTTTCACGTCTCCCATTGTCACAAACATACGACTTTTGGCCCGACCCGGGAAGGACGATGTATCGGGTGGCAGCCCGAACAATTGGTCGGTCTGCCCGTTTTGCTTGCATGGTCAAACGCGTAGAACATATCGGGATTGCCGTGCGTGACCTGGCGCGTGCCGAGGCCGTCTATGAAGCTCTGCTGGGCGTGGGTGCTTACAAGCGGGAAACGGTCGAAAGTGAACAAGTCCTTACTTCCTTTTTTCAGGCCGGTGGGACCAAAATTGAACTGCTTTACCCGCTTTCGGAAAGTAGCGCCATCCACCGTTTTTTGGACAAACGCGGCGAAGGCATGCATCACATCGCTTTTGAAGTGGAGGATATCAGGGAAGAGATGGCCCGCCTTCGGCGGGCGGGGTTTCGACTGCTGAATGAGGAACCCAAGCGGGGGGCGGACAACAAGCTGATCTGCTTTGTCCATCCCAAGTCTTGCCACTCTGTCTTGATCGAATTGTGTCAAAGTGTGGACGACTGATGCGCTGGCGGTCGCAGGTGGCTTTGTGGCCGGCATCATCAATACGCTGGCCGGGAGTGGGTCGGCCATTACGCTGGGGCTGATGACGGAGGTGCTGGGGCTGCCCGGACCGGTGGCCAATGCGACCAACCGCGTAGGCGTCTTGATGCAGACCTATATTGGCAGCTACACGTTTTACCGGCACGGCAAATTGTCGTTGGCCGGCAGGCGCACGATGCTGGTGCTTCTCTTTGCCGGGGCTTCGATCGGCATCTGGCTGGCGATCCAAATCGGACAAGTGGCCTTTGCCCGCATTTTTCACGCCTTGATGGTGCTCATGCTGATAGTGGTTTTGTTGCAGCCACGCCGGTGGCTGCAACAAAACCACGCTGATAGCCGCCTGCCTGCCTGGCTGCTGTATCCCGGTTTCTTTTTATTGGGCGTATATTCCGGCTTTATCCAAATGGGAATGGGCGTGTTTTTTCTTGCCCTGATGGTTTTGGGCCGGGGTGTGGATCTCATTCGCGCCAATGCTCTGAAAGTTTTTGTGGTGGCGGTCTTGACGACGGTCAGCCTGGCCGTTTTTGTTGCCAAAGGAATGGTGCATTGGCGTACCGGACTGTTCATCGGCACGGGGCAGGCGCTGGGTGGCTGGCTGGCTGCGCGATTCGGCAGCCTGCATCCGCGCGCGGATGTATGGGCTTATCGCCTGTTGGTCTTGATGCTGGCCGTGATGGTGATTAAGATGCTGGTGTAGTAACTGTTTAGGTGCTCCTGTTTTTAGCGCAAAAACAGCGGGTACCTAAACAGTTACCTGGCGTAGAGACAGATCGCCATCTGTCTCTACGCCGGCATTGTCACTCTTTCAGCAAGGTGAAGGACTGCCGGTGAAGGGGGCTGGGCCCGTGTCGGCGGATGGCTTCGCGGTGGCGGGCGGTGGGATAGCCTTTGTTGGCGTGCCAGTCATATTGTGGATAGCGCGTGGCCGCTTCCCGCATATATGCATCGCGATAGGTCTTGGCCAGGATGGAGGCAGTGGCGATGGACGCGTATTGTGCATCGCCCCCGATGATGCAAGCGTGGGGGATATCCCGGTAGCGGTTGAATTTATTGCCATCCACGATGATGAATCGCGGGCGAACGGTCAGGCGGTCCAGGGCGCGATGCATAGCCAGGAGGGAGGCCTGCAGGATATTGATTTGGTCAATCTCATCCGGTGTGGCCTGTGCCACGGCGTAGGCGACGGCGTTTTCTTCAATGTAAGCTTTGAGGGTGAGCCGTTGTTTTTCGGTCAGTTGTTTGGAGTCGCGCAGTAGCGGATGGGCAAAATGCGGGGGCAGGATGACGGCGGCGGCGAATACGGGCCCGGCCAGGCAGCCGCGGCCGGCTTCATCACATCCCGCTTCGGGTAGCTTCGACGTCTGAAAGCTTAAAAGCATCTTGCGACATTTTTAGGATCCGGATCTCGATGCGGCGGTTGAGCCGGCGGCCTTGCTCGGTTTCGTTGGTGGCGATAGGTTCGGTACTCCCTTTGCCACTGGTCGAAAGGCGCGCCTCGTCTATACCGTGGGCCGCAAGATAATGCTTTACGGCGTTGGCGCGCTTTTGGGATAGCTGTAGATTATAGGCTTCGCTGCCGACAATATCGGTATGGCCGATGATTTCGATTTCCATGGAGGGGTCAAAGGTCAGGATGGCGACCAGCTGGTCGAGTTGTTTTTGGGAGGCCGGATGGATGTTCCATTTGTCAAAATCAAAATAAATCCGGTGCAGGGCGATCCGTCGGCCGGCGGCGATGACTGTTTCAGCCAGGTCGTTGGGGTCCTTGGGTACGGGTCGTATCGGTGGTGTTTTGTAGAGCTTGACCATGTCGAGGAGAAAATAGCCGAAACCCAGGGGGGATGGTTCGTGTTGGGTTTGCCTGTCGTCGAAAAAATTGCCGATAATCATATATCGTGCCGGGATGGTGGCTTTGAACTTGGCGCGCAGGTCATGCCATTCGTCAGAGGCCAGCAATAACCTGTTGAAGTTGATAGCCGGTCTGAGGCGGATGACTTCTTCGTCCTTGTGAAAGACGCGTTCTTCGGAGAAGGCCACGCCCAGATTGTTGACATAGCTGCTGTTGGGGAGTTTGGCAGCTTTGATGGAAAACATGTAGGTCTGGCCGGGGACGAGCGGCTCTTTGAGCTGGATTTCGATGTATTCGCGGCAGTGGGGCTTTTCCGAGTCGCATCCGTAGGTTGTGATGCCGACATAGGATTGGCCCTGGGCGGCTTTCATTTCACCGAAACCTTTCTGACGCCAGGGTTCGGGGACGATGACATCGGGGCCAAAGATATCCGGCGAGGTCAGGGTAGGGGAGAACCAATGCTTCATGACACTGGAGAAAAACCGGTTGGTATAAGACCATCCGATGGGATAGCTTTGATATTCTTCGAATCCGGGATTGGGGACGATGTTGGGTTGTTTTTTTTGTTGAGCGGCGGCAGCAACGGCAAAAACGGCGCTGCAAAGCATTACGGCGCCGGGAAGTAGTATATTTTTACCAAATAGCTGCATGTATCATGCCTTTCGCGGGGGCGAGGTATTTGGACTTGATAAGCGGAGAATCGGGGCAAAAATTGTACCCGAAGGCCCGAATTGTGCATCAATCCACGATTTTGGCGCCGAAGCGGGCGAGTAAGTTATCAATCTCGGGATTGGCTTGTTTGATCAAGTCAAATTTCTCTCTCTTTGTCAGCGTCTTCTTTTTGGCACTTTCCTCTTCTTTGGGGGCCAGTTTGGGGTCCAGCTCAAAGAGCAGGCTGAGTTGATCGCTGTTGAGTTCCTGTCGCAGGAAATCCATCAGTCCGGTTTCTTCCCGGATGGTGCGCTCGTCAAAGCGCATACCGATGCGTACGTGGATGACGTGGCCTTCGATGGAGAGTTTGACGCGATCCATCACCTGGCGGACACTTGATGTAGGCTTCGTCTTATTTTCGAGATAGGCTTTCCAGGCGCGTTGTAAACTCTCCTCATCAAGCTGGGCCGTGTTCTGTTTGCGGGCGTTCCAATCCGCTTCAGCTAGTTTTCCGAATGCATCCAGCGTCCAGGCGTTTAAGTCAGTGGCGGCATCCGAATGGCCGTTTGTCGCGTCGGCGGCCGGGTTTGCGGGTTTGTCATCGGATTCGGCAGTGGATATCCGGACAGTTGGCTGGAGGTTTTTGTCGGGTTTGGCCGGCGGCGGGGTGGGTGCCGGATCGGGTTTATGGGTGCCGGCGGGGGACTGATTTGCGGTGCTGTCATCGTATCCGGCCGGCGGTTCTTCGACTTTTGGGGATTCGTTTTTGTCGGGTTTGGCCGGCGGCGGGGTGGGTGCCGGATCGGATGAGTTTGTTTCGATGTTTGAAGGCTGT
>JALVEF010000069.1 GCA_027031185.1 Saprospiraceae bacterium | reverse complement strand
ACGGGATGAAGAAACTCCTCATCGCCAATCGCGGAGAAATCGCCCTGCGCATCATGCGCACCGCGCGCCGCATGGGCATCCGGACCGTGGCCGTCTATTCGGAAGCAGACCGCCGCGCCCCCTTCGTGCGCTATGCCGATGAAGCCTACTTGCTGGGGCCCGCACCGGCCGCCGAATCCTACCTGCGCGGTGATAAAATCATCGAAATAGCCCGGAGTGCAGGGGCTGACGCCATCCACCCCGGCTATGGCTTTCTCAGTGAAAATGCGGAGTTTGCCCAAGCCGTTCTGGACGCCGGCATCGCCTTCGTCGGGCCACCGCCGGAAGCCATCCGCCTGATGGGAAGCAAACTTGCCGCCAAGGAGGCCGTCCGGAACCATGATATCCCCATGGTGCCGGGCACGGATACACCCGTGACGGATATCGAAGCAGCCCGGCGGCTGGCCGGCCAAATCGGCTATCCCATCCTTATCAAAGCCTCCGCCGGCGGCGGCGGCAAGGGCATGCGCATCGTCGAAAAGCCCGCCGACTTCGTCGCCATGATGGAGCGCGCCCAAAGCGAAGCGCTGGCCTCGTTTGGCGACGACTCCGTCTTTATCGAAAAATTTGTCTCCTCGCCCCGCCACGTCGAAATTCAAATCCTCGCCGATACCCACGGCCAGGTCTTGTACCTGTTCGAGCGGGAATGCTCCATCCAGCGCCGCCACCAAAAAGTCATCGAAGAAGCGCCTTGCGCCATCCTGACACCCGAGCTGCGCCAACGCATGGGCGAAGCCGCCGTCCGCGTCGCCCAGGCCTGCCAATATACCGGCGCCGGCACCGTGGAATTCCTCTTGGACGCCGATCACAATTTCTATTTCCTGGAGATGAATACCCGCCTGCAAGTCGAGCATCCCGTCACCGAGATGATCACCGGCCTGGACCTGGTAGAGTGGCAGCTGCGCATCGCCGAAGGCGATGCACTCCACATCTCACAGGAAGACCTGGCCATTCACGGTCACGCCTTTGAGCTGCGCGTCTATGCCGAAGATCCGGCCAACAACTTTCTGCCCGCCACCGGCACGCTCCACATCTACCGCCCCCCGAAGGGACCGCATATCCGCGTGGACGACGGATTCCGCGAAGGCATGGACGTACCGGTTTATTATGATCCGATGATAGCCAAGCTCATCGTCTGGGGGACTGACCGCGCCGCCGCAGCCGCGCGCATGCGCCGGGCCATCCGCGACTACGAAATCGAAGGCATCCCGACCACGCTGGATTTCGGACGCTTTGTCTTTAATCATCCCGGCTTTCTGGCAGGGCAGTTCGACACCGGCTTTGTGGCCAGGCACTTCTCCCCAGATGCGCTTTTGGAACAAGACGAAGCGGGCGCCCGCATAGCGGCGCTGACCGCACTCAAACTCTACTTAGACGAAAAGAAAAAACTCAAGCTCACTCGCCAAGCGCCCCCTAAGTAAATCGCCGGATAAGTACGACACCACACCGGATCATTGCCGGAGCCCCTTCAGGTACCAATCCGATGCATCAGCCAGGCCCTCCTCCAGCATATAATCCGGCTTAAACCCAAAGGCCCGGACGGTCTCAGATATATCACAACTCCAGTTTAAATACACCAACTGCCGCACCCGCTCCTCCGGCAAGAAGTTTTTAAAACCCGCATATTTAGCCAGCGACTCGGAAAATCTGGACAATAACATCAGACTGCGCCTGGGAATGACCGGCGTGCGTGCCGCCTTGTTGAGCTGCCGCGCAATGGCACCGGCAAATTCGGCCGTGGTATAGACCTGCCCGTCACTCGCATAATAGGTACCCGACGACACGTCCGATGCTAAGCTGTCCAGGAAAAGCCGCGCCAGGTCTTTGGCGTAAATGACGGAGATGCGCTGCCTATCGCTGACAAACAAGGGCAAGATGCCAAAACGCGCCAGCGAAAAATAAGGCAATAAGCCGCGATCATACCGGCCATACACCCCGCCGGGACGAAAGATGACATAGGGCACCGATGCCCGGTCCGTGATGACCTGCTCGGCCTCCCGCTTGGAGCGCCCGTAATCGGTGACAGGTTGCGCATCGTCACCGATGCGCTTGGGTTGCATCGTCGTCTCGTCTCCCGGGCCACCCGCTTCCAATGAGCTGTTGAATACAAACTTTTTCAGGTCCGGGGTCCATTCACTTGCCGCATCCAACAGGATGCGCACCATCTCCACATTGGCCGCATAGTCGGCTGATTGTCTGACATTTAGCTTGGTCACACCGGCATTGTGAATGACGTAGTCGGGCCGGTGCAGGCGAAACAAATCGCGGACGGCAGCCGGGTCCGTCAAGTCCGTGTGCACCAGGTGAATTCCCGGATCTGTCAGATCTTTCGCCTTTTCCGGAGAACGGACGGGGGCCAGCACTTCATAGCCGCGGCGGAGAGCCTCCTCCACCAAATGGCGTCCCACCATACCTGTGGCTCCTGTAATCAAAAGCTTGGCGGCACGCCCGTGCCGCCAAAGGGCCGGATCAGTCCCCATGGACAATGGCTTTTATGTCCTTGATGAGGCGCCGCGTCAGGGGACGGGCAACCAATTCGATGCGCTGATTGCGCGCACGCCCGTCGGACGTCTCATTGGACGCCACCGGCGCAAATTCGGCCTTGGCAACCACATAGACCTGGTTGGAGTTGACGTCGTTGACCTGGGTCATCTCGCGCACGACGGTGGCGGCCCGCATAGCGCTAAAATTCCAATTGTCTTTGTAGGCCTTGGGCGGCTGCCGGTTGTCGGTATGCCCCACGACATAAATCTCCAAATCGGGATAGCGCCGGATGACTTTGCTGATCTGAGCCACAAGCGCCTTGCCACGATCGCTGAGCGAGGCTGAGCCGGCGCGCTTGAAGAGCAAGGCGTTGGCTGATAAGGTCACGACGGCGCGGTCTTCGGATGTGGTAACGGATAACAAGCGGTCGCTGTAATTCTGAAATTCCAGCGACACATCGGCGGCGAAGGCTTCTACCCGCTGCTTGTACCGGGCGATGGCCGCATCCACCTGGCGAAGCCGGTCCCGGAGCGCATTGATTTCGGCCTCTTTCTCTGCCACTGTTTTGCGGGTTTGCTGGAGCGACGAGGCGGACTGACTGGACAGGGATTCGATTTCCAATTGGAGCGCTTTGATTCTGTCTTTCAGCTCCCGGCGCAGGCGGAGGAGTATATTGTTTTCGCCTTTGCGCTCTGCCAGGCGGAGCCGGAGCGCTGACACGGTATCGTAGCAAGTGGTCAGCCGGTTGTGCAGGCGTTGGATGGAATCCAGGTAGGAGGCTTCCAGGCGATTTTTCTCCTGCAGGCTTTGAACAAACTTCTTTTTCGGGACGCAGGCGCCGAGAGAAAGTATCAACAAGCTTGCTATCACAATTTTGTGCATGTACCGAGTTTTTTCCACCGGATGTGGGGTTTGTGAAAGAGCTCCGAAAGATCGGATGAGCGATGCGCTCATCTCCAGCCGGAGCCGGTATCAAGGGCTTTGGGGTGTGACGACAGCGAAAAATGCCGGCTGCGGACGCAGCCGGCATTTTTCTTAACGGAGACGGAAGGAGATGGCACCGAGCATCCCCACGTCTGTGTAAATGGAGACGCGATAATAACCGCGCTTGAGTTTTTGGCTCAGCTCGTGCGTAAAAGACAGCCGCTGATTTTCGGTGATGTTGATTTCCTTGGCTTCTACGGCCTGGATATTGACCGTTTCGCCGTTTACCTTGATGATGGCTTCGATAGGTCTTTCGGTGGGGATAGGTGTAGCTTTCTCATCGGCTATGACCATATAGATGGGGCGCACGCCTTGGTATTTTTCGGGGACGTTGGTCAGGTCAAAACTCACCTTTATTTTGCGGACACGACGAGCACGGAAGTGCACTTTGCCGTTGCGCAAGAGCGGAGCGACACTAAAGGCCGTGGCCTTGAAGTTGGACAGGGTCAGGCGCTTGAGCTCTTCGTTCATGCTCTTATTCATGCGCTCCAGCGCCGCTTTGGCTTCTTTGGTTTGAGAGAGGTCTTCGGATAGATTGGCTGTGAGTGTTTTGAGGGAGTCGTTTTCCATTTGGAGTGAGGCGATGGTGGCTTCCAGTTCGTTCTTGGTGGCCATCAACGACTGTATCTGACTGCTCAAGGAAGCGTTGGAAGACTTGAGTTCTTCCAGTTGTTTGCGGATTTTGCGGAGTTTGCGGTCGCGCGCCTTGACCTTTTTCTCAATTTCCTCCACCGTACCCTGTAAGGTGGTGTTCTCCTCCGAGAGGGCCTCATAGGCGCGAGTCAGACTATCCACATTGGCGGCGAGCTGCTCTTTGACCGTTTGCAGTGAAGCCAACTCAGCCGTGAGATTTTGGTTCTGATTTTTTAGCTTACCGTTTTTGCCCATTAGAGTAAAGCCCCAGATAGCAGCTCCAAGAAACAACAATCCCAGGATAATGGGCAGTAAATTGTTGTTTTTCTTTTTTTCGGAGTAGTGATGTTCCGTTTGTCCCGTAGTCATCTTTATTTAGTTTTTCTTTCGGCGGGTGCAAAGGTACAATTAAGCTGCCGGATAACGAAATATCCTCATATTTTGTTTTGGCCAGGCATGTAGCTCCCTATCTGTACGTCTTAATGCATCCATTCCCGACCGGTCAAATCAATTGCCGGGGCTGATGCCCCTTTTGGTTTTGATACCGATCTATCCTCGAATGGGATATACAAACATTGCCGGCGGCGCAGCCGCCGGCCCCGAAATAAGAAGGCCCACAACTCCGAAGGAGTTGAACCCTTTCAGGCTTCTTTTCCCAATTAAACCACTTGCCCCGCATTCCATGCGGAGCAAGTAAGATTCAACCACTTCGTGGTTGCCCCTACTTGTCCCCTGCTGGATGTAGTATTAAATTATCATTGCCGTCGGCTTCAGCCGACGGCTTGAAGCAATAAGATTTTCGGGGCTTCAGCCCCCAATTCCCGGCCCATTTTCGGGGCTGATGCCCCTTTTTGTTATATGCCTTTGTTCCCGTCAGCTAAAGCTGACGGCAATCCAATCCAATCCAATCCAATCCAATGCAAAGCA
>JALVEF010000068.1 GCA_027031185.1 Saprospiraceae bacterium | reverse complement strand
ATCCAAAGCACATCGAAGTCCAACTCCTGGGCGACAAGCACGGCAATCTCATCCACCTGTACGAGCGCGATTGCTCCGTCCAGCGCCGATTTCAAAAAGTCGTCGAAGTAGCGCCCTGCGTCTCCATCTCCGATGAGACCAAAGCCAAGCTATATGACTATGCCCTCCGCCTCGGCCGCAAAGCCAATTACTACTGCGCCGGCACCGTCGAATTCCTGGTGGACCAAAACGAAAACATCTACTTCATTGAAGTCAATCCGCGCATCCAGGTAGAGCACACCATCACCGAAGAAGTCACCGGTATTGACATCGTCCGCGCCCAAATCCTGGTCGCCATGGGACGCAAGTTGTCCGATCCCGGCATCAATATCAAAAGCCAGGACAGCATCCGCGTCTCGGGCTGCGCCATCCAGTGCCGCATCACCACCGAAGACCCCGAAAACGACTTCACCCCCGACTACGGTACCATTACCGCTTACCGCAGCGCCGCCGGTTTTGGCATCCGGCTCGACGAAGGCAGCGCCTACGCCGGCTCCACCATCTCCCCGTTTTTCGATTCCATGCTCGTCAAGGTCACCGGCAGCGGCCGCGAACTACCCGGTGTAGCCCGCCGCCTCCACCGCGCCCTGCGCGAGTTTCGAATCCGCGGCGTCAAAACCAATATTGGTTTCCTGCTCAACCTCCTCCGGCATCCCGTCTTCACTTCCGGCAAAGCCACCGTCAACTTCATCAATGAGCACCCCGAGCTCTTCCGCATCCGCAAGGGCCGCGACCGCGGCACCAAGCTGATGCGCTACCTGGGCAACGTCATCGTCAACGGAAACCCCGATGTCAAATACCAGGACCCCAAAGTCCGTTTCGGCACTCCGCTCGCACCCGCTTATGCCGCCAAACCCGAATTCCCCAAAGGCTCCAAAGACCTGCTCGACCGACTCGGACCCGAAAAGTTTGCGCAAAAAATCAAGAAAACCCGCGCCATCCAATTTACGGATACCACCTTCCGCGACGCCCACCAATCCCTCCTCGCCACACGAATGCGCACCATTGACCTGCTTCGCGTCGCCAAGTCCTTTGCCATCCACCACGGTGGCGACCTGTTCTCTATGGAAGTGTGGGGCGGTGCCACCTTTGACGTGGCACTCCGTTTTCTCAAAGAAGATCCCTGGGAGCGACTCCGCCTGTTGCGCGATGCCATCCCCAACACCCTCCTCCAAATGCTCTTGCGCGGATCCAACGCTGTGGGATACACCGCCTACCCCGACAACTTGATCGAAAAGTTTGTCGTCGAAGCCGCCAAAAACGGCATTGATGTCTTCCGCATCTTCGACAGCCTCAACTGGCTCAAAGCCATGGAGACCAGTATCCGCACCGTACGCAACGAAACCAACGCCATCGCCGAAGTGTCCATCTGCTACACCGGTGACATCACCAATCCCGAAAAGAAAAAATTCGACTTGCAATACTATCTCGATTTGGCCCGCCAAATCGAAGACGCCGGCGCCCATATCATCGCCATCAAGGACATGGCCGGCCTGCTCAAACCACGCGCCGCCGAAATCCTCGTCCGCGAGCTCAAAAAAGCCGTGGACATCCCCATTCACCTGCACACACATGACACCGCCGGCATCCAGGCCGCCACACTCTGGGCCGCCATCAACGCCGGCGTGGACATTGTGGACGTCGCACTCGCATCTATGTCGGGACTCACCTCTCAACCCAATTTCAACAGCCTGGCCGCCGCCCTGCGGGGACACCGGAGAGAAAACCCCATTGACCTGGAGAGTCTCAACCGCTTTTCCAATTATTGGGAAGCCGTCCGCCGCTATTACTACCCATTTGAGACGGAACTTCGCGCCGGAACCGCCGAAGTCTATGACCACGAAATACCCGGCGGCCAGTACTCCAACCTCCGGCCACAGGCACGCGCCCTCGGCCTCGAAGACAAGTTTGAGACCATCAAACAAAACTACATCGCCGCCAACCGCCTCCTCGGCGACATCATCAAGGTCACACCCTCCTCAAAAGTCGTCGGCGACCTGGCCATGTTCATGACATCCAACAACCTCACCGAAACCGAAGTCCTGGAGCGCGGCGATCAGCTCGACTTCCCCGACAGCGTCAAAGCACTCATGCGTGGCGACCTCGGCCAGATCAAGGGCGGTTTCCCCAAAAAATTCCAAAAAATGGTGCTTAAGGGCGAAAAGCCCTATACCCACAAGCCCAACAAAAATCTCAAGCAAGTAGATTTCGACAAGGAATTCAAAGCTTTCAAAAAGGAGTTTGGCGCCGACTTGGAGATGACCGACTTCCTCTCCTACAAGCTCTATCCCAAGGTATTCAGAGACTACCGCGACCACGTCAGACAATACGGCAAGGTACAGTGGATACCCACACCGGCCTTCTTCTTTGGCCTCAAGCCACGCGAGGAGATCCTCGTCGAACTCGAGCCCGGCAAGCGAGTATTGATTGAGTTTCGATACATGAGCGAGCCCGACGAAAAGGGCTATCGCAATCTCTCCTTCAAACTCAACGGCCAGACCCGCACCATACGCATCAAAGACACACAGGCTGCTTCCAATGAAGTGACACACGAAAAGGCCACCGCTCCCAACCACATTGGCGCCCCTTTGCAAGGATCTATTTCCGAGATCCTCGTTGTCCCCGGTGACAAAGTCAAGGCAAACCAACCGCTCTTTGTCATCGAAGCGATGAAGATGGAGACCACTGTCACCTCTTCCGTGGACGGCATCGTCAAGCGGGTCGTCCTACCCCCAAAAACAATGGTCGCCCAAGACGACTTGGTCATCGAACTCGAATGACTACTGAACGGTGTGCTTGCCCCTAAAACCCGGATTAACGGTTCCTCGATTCCTCGGTTCCTCGGTTCCTCGGTATAACAAAAAGCCGCGCGGAAGAAAATCAGGTGTACGCGAAGAGAAATATTTTTGTAACTGTTTAGGTGCTCCTGTTTTTAGGGATAAAATAGGCATTTTCGTGGATGTCGAAGGTAAAATTTTCGATGTGTAGCACCGCTACATGAGAAAATTAGTAACTGTTTGGGTGCTCCTGTTTTTAGGGATAAAATAGTCATTTTTGTGTATGCCGAAGGTAAAATTTTCGATGTGTAGCACCGCTACATGAGAAAATTTTACCAAAGGCAGACGCAAAAAGGGCATTTTAGCACAAAAACAAGGAGGGCTCAAACAGTTACAAACCAAAGACAGGCGCGAAAAGGCCATTTTAGCGCAAAAACAGCGGGTACCTAAACAGTTACATATTTTTAATTTTTAATTTCAATAATCGTCACCCCATCGCCGCCCAATTCCGGAGCCGGATGAAAGACACGGGAGATCATCGCCTCATACGGCTTAACCTGCTCGCGCACCAGGCGCCGCAGCCTGCCCGTACCCTTGCCGTGGATGATGCGCAGCTTATGTGTATTGGTGAGAATGGCACGATCAATAAATTTCTCCAGCGTTTGAGCGGCATCTAGCGGTGCCATGCCGCGGAGATCCAATTCCGTCTCAAAATGGCCTTCCTGGCTTTTTAGATTCGTCTTTACGAAGGAGGGGCGCCGAATCGGTTCCCCTTCCACGGCCACGACTTCTGACAACTTGGCCGTGACGCGCATTTCACCGACGCGCATCACCACCGTCTTATTGCGCACTTCTTCGACCCGGCCCATCGCACCGCCGGCGCGAAACCTGACCATCGTCCCCGGGCGGATTTGCCGGATGGCTCGTTGCGTGTCAGGTGCCTGCCACATGGCATCGTTCAGATCTTTGACTTCCCGGGCGATTTGTTCGCGTTGGGCCCGGATTTGGCTTGCGATGGCTTTTGCCTTTTCGAGATTCTTTTCTTCGCGCAGTTGGCGTATCAATTCCTGCACCTGGCGATGAGCTGCTGAGGCCGTCTGCAAGTCTTGCTCTTTGGAGGCGAGTTTGATTTTGCGGCGTTTGAAGTCCAGGTCATCCTTCATGGCATTGTAAGCCTTGATCAGGCGATCCACTTCTTCCTCCCGCTCCTTTACCCGACGAAGCTTTTCTTCCAACTCAGCCTTCTCCTGCTGCAACGCGATGAGCAGCTCATCCGTCTCCCGTGTATTCTTTCCCGCACGTTTGCGGGCATAGCGCAAGATATCTTCATCCAATCCGCTGGCAGCCGCCACCTCAAAGGCAAACGAACTCCCCGGCCGGCCGATCTTCAACTCATACGTCGGCGTGAGCTTCTCCCGGTCAAACACCATCGCCCCATTGAGCAGGCCCCGCGTCCGGAAAGCGAAGATTTTCAAATTGGGATAATGCGTGGTCAGCACCCCAAAAACCTTTTTTTGATGGATGGTACGAAGCAGAGCTTCGGCAATGGCGCCCCCGATCTTCGGGTCCGTACCGGACCCAAATTCATCAATGAGCACCAGTGTACGCGCATCGGCCCGCCGGACAAAGTCGTTCATATTCCGAAGGCGCGAGCTGTACGTACTCAAATCGTCCTCGATGGATTGCTGGTCCCCAATGTCGGCGAATACTTTCCGGAAGATACCGAAAGTAGAACGGCTGTCGGCGGGCACGTGCAGACCCGCCTGCACCATCAACTGCAACAGACCCACGGCCTTCATCGTCACAGACTTGCCCCCGGCATTGGGTCCGGAAATGACCAAAATGCGGTTGGGCCGGTGCAATTCCAAGTCAAACGGTACCGTCTTTTTGTTTTCGGATTTGTTTTTCAGATATAGCAGCGGATGCCGGCCCTGCCGGATACCCAGGCCGGGCTTATCTTGTATAAAAGGACGGGCAGCATCCATCCGGAGCGCCAGAGCGGCTTTGGCTTGCACCACATCCAAATGTACTACGACATCCTGACAAGACCGGAGCCCGGAAATTATTCCCCGGAGCTTACCGCTCAAATCTGCCAACAAACGGTAGATTTCCTCCTGGCGGCGCACTTCCAGGTCAAACAGCTCATTGTTCAGCAAGATAGCCGCTTCCGGTTCGATGAATACCGTTTTCCCCGTAGTGGACTCATCATGGATGATGCCCTTGACTTTCCGCTTGTGCTCCGCCGGGACGGCCAACA
>JALVEF010000067.1 GCA_027031185.1 Saprospiraceae bacterium | reverse complement strand
ATGCCGAAGGTAAAATTTTCGATGTGTAGCACCGCTACATGAGAAAATTTTACCAAAGGCAGACGCAAAAAGGGCATTTTAGCACAAAAACAAGGAGTGCTCAAACAGTTACAAACCAAAAACAGGGGCAAAAAGGCCATTTTAGCGCAAAAACAGCGGGTACCTAAACAGTTACTATAAATTTACACCCGGAAGCGATGGCGTGTACGGCGTCTCACGCGCGCGCGGCAAGCGATTGGAGACCGGCCTTCTCAAAAAAGACCCTTCCGGCAAGTTCACCGGTTTTGCAGATCGCATCGGCGACCAGATAGACGCCCTGTCCTGTAAGTGCCAAAAAAACGGTACACCCGCAGACTGCAATTCCGGCGGCGAGGGCGCTACGGACTGTTCCGTCAGCGCAAGTGGGGGAGCAGCCACGATAAGCGGTGCCGGTAGCTGCGATGTTACCTGCGGCGAAGGCTACTTTGCTTGCTGCAATTTCTAAATCGCGGCTTCTAATCCACACAAGCCTACCGCACCATCCCAATTATTTGTCGCCCGTGCGGCCCCGTCACTTGTATCCAATACACACCGCGTGGCAAGGCCCCCATCGCCACGACACGGTCGCTGTGCATCTCAAAACGATCTACCAAACGCCCCGAAACCGCATAAATCCCAATGCCGAGTACCGGACGATACCCGGACACGTATTCCAATAAAACATCGCCGTCCCCTCTCGGGACGACACGGATGACGTTTTGCCCGCTCAACGGATCGGATGTCGCCACCGGATGCAGCAGACTATCCACCACCGTGCGGATTTGGGGCAACAAAACGTACAGCGAATCCCCCGGACAACTCGTCGGCCCACCATCCCGGTGACCCGAAATCGTCTTCAGGTTCAGCCCCGACGAAGCGTGGTATTTCGTGGCCAACGGATCAATCCCCTCCTTTTCCGCCTTCCAGCACAGCAGATGCTCGAGCGTCTCAATCGCCGCCGCTGACGGACTGACCTTTGGATCCGCATCCTGAAAGTTGCCCAGCACACATACGCCCATCGTCCCCGAATTGTGACCCGAAAAATGCGCCCCCTTTACATTGTCCGGGCGGCCCTCGTACAACACCCCATTCGGATCTATCAGCCAGTTATAACCGATATCCGCCCATCCGTGCACATCCACGTGATAATGCCAGATCGAGCGCACCACCGCCGCCCAGTCGCTGGCCGTATTCGACCCCGCCGAGTGATGCACAATCAAATGCGTCACCGTCGTATAAACCGGATTACTCCCATACGGACATTCCGCCAACGAACACCAGTCACTGCGGCCCTGATAAGAAGGCAGCGGACACACCCCGCGCGCCGTGCTGACCGGGTGCACACCCGCTGACGGTGCAGACGTCCGCCCGGGACAAGAGAAAAACAATTGGATGCGCGTCCACTCCAATGCCCGGCTGCCGTCCGGAGTGGCGGCTATTTGATAATAGAGATTTTTCGCTGACGCGAAAATGAGTTGGCTCGTGTAGTACCTATCGGCCATATTATCCGGCCCGTGCGCATCACTACCAAATGGCATCCACTCTCCCCACTCATCACCGTCCGGTGAAAAGCGCACAGACAAGTGACGAACCAAGTCGTCCCCTCCCGCACCATCGCACTGTACCGCCACCGTGAAAAACGGCTCCCTTTTTGTCAATGGAACCGGCAGCCGGCGAGACACCACCGGCCGCGCCGTCGCCTCCAAAAGAAGGCTTGCCGCCTTCTTTTGAGCGGCGAAGTCGCGGGCAAAGTCCACGGCCTCTGTCGCATCTGTAAAAAATCCCTGCGCGGACAGCGGCTGCCGCCCCGCGAAATACATCAAGACAATCAAAAAGGAAAAATACCGCATGACTCGGTTTTATGGTGATCAGCTGAGAACACCAAATGTAAGGCCTTTTCTCCATTATAGCCATGAACCTACTCTAAAAACCCCGCTTTGCCACACCACCCCAGGAGCACGCACTAACCCCCAAGCCTTCAACCACCAGCAACGGAACCCAGGTTTGGCAAACCGCCATCCTTTCATACCTTTGAGCCCAAAATACACCCGAATGGCAAATACAAACACCATCCACATCGAAATCGAACTCAACGAAAACAAAATCCCCCGGCGCATCCGCTGGCAAGGCGCCGATGGCAAAACACAGGACGCCAAAGCCATGCTGCTCAGCTTCTTTGATCGCGCCTCCCGCGACACCATGAAACTGGACCTCTGGACCGAAGACATGCAAGTAGGCGAGATGGACCAGTTTATCTACTTCACACTCCGGGCCCTGGCCGATACCTATATCAATGCCACCGGCAATAAAAACTTGGCAGAGCAGATGCAGCAATTTGCGCATCACTTTGCCATGAGCACCCAGTTGATTGACCCATCCGAAAACTGATGCCGTGCGTAAGCTGAAAACCGAAGAACTCCAACGCCTGTCACCGGACGCCTTCCGCCGGGCACCCAAACTGCCGCTGGTCGTCATCCTGGATGACGTCCGTTCCGGTCTTAACGTCGGAGCCGCCTTCCGCACCGCCGATGCCTTCGCCCTGCAGGCGCTGTACTTGTGCGGTATTACCGCCCGCCCGCCGCATCGCGAGATCCTCAAGACCGCCATCGGCGCTTCCGCCACCGTCGCTTGGAAATATTTTGAATCGGCAGCGGAAGCCGTGCGCCACGCCAAACAACAGGGCATGACCGTCTATGCTGTCGAACAAACCGACGACAGCACCCCGCTCCACTCCTTTGTCCTGCGCCCGCAGGACAAAGGAGTGGCCCTGGTCTTCGGCAATGAAGTGACCGGCGTCTCCGACGACGTCCTCGCACTGGTGGATGGCGCCATCGAAATCCTACAATTCGGCACCAAACACTCGCTCAATATCTCCGTCGCCATCGGCATCGTCACCTACGAATGCCAGCGCCAATTGCGGGACCAGTAGTGCTATACTCAATGCGATTTGTTTTGGGACGGAAAGAATATCGAACACCTGGGCTGAGCCTGTCGAAGCCCCGATTTGAGATATTAGAAGGAATCCCGCGCAGAAACACCGTAGTCCCGTAGGGACGAAAGCTTTGTAGCCAACAGTCCCACCCACATTTCAAGCTCCGTAGGAGCGAAACAAAAAAGAAATGCATGGCAAACACCTACACCCAGATTATACTCAAAGCGATTTGTTTTGGGACGATTGAATATCGAACAAGAAACACCGATTTGAGATTTAAGAAGGAATCCCTTGCAGTTCCAATGCCCGGCTGATTCCTTTATTTGCTCAACGGCTCAGCCTGTAGAAACACCTACTTCTAAAATCTTCATTCGTTAATCGGTGTTCGATGTTCCCAAGTCCCAAACCTGTTCGTAACGAGTATAATACTCCTCAGAGCGAGAGAGGATTTTACGCCTGCTGTTTGGAGGTTTTTTGGGCACGCTTGGCCTTTTCCCAGACGACGGATTGGTTGCCTTTTAGGTAGCGGAAGAAGCCCTTGAACATGGCGTAGTTCATCATGCAGAAGTAGAAAGGCACAAACAAAGCCTTCACCTTGATGCGCTTTTTTTCCAGAACCCATCCCAGCAATGCAGCGACATAGAAGGCGATCTGAGCAGCCATAAGCCAATTGTAAATCCCGCCGTAGCGATAGGCCAGCCGGATGTTTAGTAGAAAGAGAATGGGAAGGCTGAGCGGTGCAATCGTCCAGCGCAAGACGCGGTGGCCGATATATTGAAACGAGAGCTTGCCGTAGCGGAAGGGATTGAGCAGGGGCGCAAGCCACACCATGGATTGGAACGCGCCGGCGGCGATGCGCACTTTGCGCTTGAGTTCTTCGGCGACGGAGGCGGACGGTTCCTCTTCGGCAAAGGCCCCTGGCTCATAGACGACTTTGTAGCCGCGTGCCGCGATGCCCATAGTCATGATAAAGTCTTCGACGATGGCGTTTTGGGGCACCGGCCGATACAGGCTGGTGCGGATGGCGAATAGCTCTCCGGCTGCCCCGACTACAGTGTGAAACTCCGAGTCCATCCGTTTGAGCAGCGATTCATATTTCCAGTAGATACCCTCGCCGGCCTTCGCGTCCGCCTTATCGCCGGCACGTACTTTTTTCTCACCGGCCACAGCCCCCACGTTGGGGTCGCGAAAGTGGCGAACCATACGGCGGACAGCCTCCGGATTGACATCGGTGTTGGCATCTGTAAAGACGGTGATCGGTGTCTTAATCAGCGGCATGATGCGCTTAACGGCCGCTATCTTGCCCTTGCGCTCCGGACTGTGCAAGACCTCAAAACGGACATCATCCGGAAAAGGGTACGACCGGATGATGTCCGGCGTACCGTCATCGCTGCCATCCGTGACGAAAAAGAAGGTGATTTTTTCGCGCGGATAGTCGAAGGCCAGGCAGTTGCGGATCTTGTTCTCTATCCAGTCCTTTTCGTTGTAGGCAGCCGTCACAAATGTGACATCTGGAAGATAGCCATCCCCCAGTGGTTGTGGCCTTTGAAATAGCCTTTTCACCCGGATGAGCAGCCAAAGGAGCACTCCATACCCCAAATAACTGAAAAAAACTACAAAAATCAGCGTCCAAAATATTTGTCTGTCCATCCGGCTGCTTATAAGTAATTGATTTTGTGCAAAGATAGCCGCTTCCAACATTATTGCCAAAATCTTACCATTTTGTCAATTGTGTGACATAGTATAATAAAAAAAATATCTAATCCACAAGCTATTATTTTGGCGTTTTTCATTGACAGTTGTTTCCAAAGCCCTTACCTTTGCTCAGGATTGATGACAGGCGGTGCCTTGCACCCGCCATCCGATCCTTTACCCTCCGATTACATGAGATAAGTCCCTCGCATTAAGTGTGTGCACTAGTTTCTTTGGTGGCTCGAGAACTACGAGCACAGAACGGCTGCGCCAAAAAATATGCTCACGGGAACTATGACAAAAATACAAGCAACAAACACAGTACCAGAAGCACTAGGCACTGACCCGACGGTCAAAAATCAGCCCACAATCCTAGTAGTGGATGATCAGAAGAGTATGGTACTGGTTTTGAGCAGTATCTTCAAAGATGGCTTTACGATTAAGGCGTTTCTAAATGGACTGGAAGCTATGAAGTGGCTCACGCAGTGTACTGACAGCAGTACCCTCCCGGACGTAATCCTGCTGGATCTCGAAGTACCCCATCTGCATGGAAAGGACTTTTTGGTTCAGCTCAACTACTCCGGTATCTATCGAGACATCCCGGTCGTCGTCGTCACTGGTGATAATTCTGATGAGACCAAGCAATTTTGCCTTAGCCATGGCGCCGAAGCTTACATCACCAAACCGTTTGATCCGAAAGAATTGCGGAAGAAGGTACTGGATGTCTTGAATAACAAAAAATTGCCCCTCCAAAACTAAAACGAATTGGCTATGATCCCCCCCCATGAACAAAACCAAACACGCACTATGGACATTGAGCTCAAACAACGTACGGTCGGCCTGTCCGAAGTATTGGTGGTGGGCTTGCCCTTCCCGGCACAGCAGGCCATTGATGGCTATGAGCTATTGGAGGATGAAGGCAGACAAACCATTGAGTTTTCTCATCCGCTTCAATGCCTGGAGCATCTCCACGAAAATGAAGGCAAAAACGTCTTCGCCATCCTGATGGACCTTGGCACATTGGCCAAAGAAGACTACCGGTCGCTCCAAGTACTTCGCAGTGATAAGCGCTTCCGCCACATCCCGGTTATCGGGATCGCGCCCGGCTGGGATACTGTTAAGCGCCCGGACCTGCTCTCTAAGGGACTGGATGACATCTACCAGGAGCCGGTATCCTGGCATCAACTCTCCCAGCGGCTGAGCTTCTTGCACGCTTTCAAACCGCTCAAAGAGCAGGCCTATGTAGAAGCATTGACCGAGTTCAAACTGCCGATGTGGAAGCGCGCCATGGATATCGTCATCGCCTCCCTGGGATTGATTGCACTTTCGCCTCTCTTCCTGCTGATCGCTTTGGCCATCAAATTGACGGATAAGGGACCGGTGTACTTTAAGCAAAAACGGGCCGGTACCGGCTATAAGGTGTTTGAGTTTATTAAGTTTCGCTCCATGTATATGGATGCAGACAAAAAAGTAGATGAGCTCAAAAAGCAAAACACCTATGGCGACAATGCCGTTTTTGTCAAAGTCAAAAACGACCCGCGCGTGACTCCGATCGGCCGTCTCATCCGTAAAACCAGCGTTGATGAACTCCCGCAGTTGATCAATGTGCTCAAAGGCGAGATGTCCATCGTGGGCAACCGCCCCCTGCCGCTTTACGAAGCCAAGGAGCTGACGCGCGATGCCTGGGCCGCTCGTTTCAACGCCCCGGCCGGTATCACCGGATTGTGGCAAGTGGCTCCCCAAGGCAAGGAAAACCTGACCATGGAAGAACGCATCGCATTGGACATTGAATATTCCCAAAGGATGTCCTTTTGGACTGACCTGGTCATCCTGTGGAAGACGCCTCGCGCGCTCTTGCAGAAAGGAGAATGATCCGTCCTCCGTCAAGGCAAAAAAATTGGGGCAGGCGCCCCAATTTTTTTGCCTTGACGCCTTGATAAGCTTCCCGACGGCCTGCCCTCCCGTTACTCTTTGCCAATCAAAAACCGATGTATGGCCCGACCGGTGGTGAGTTTTATCACGGTAAATTACAACCAACGCGAGCTGACGCTGGCGATGCTCCGGTCCATCTATCGCACGGTGGCGGGCCTGAGCTTTGAGGTGATTGTTGTGGACAATGCCTCCCGCGAAGATCCCGCGCCCGCCATCCGGGCCGAATTTCCCGACGTCATCTGCTTGCAGGCCGGCGGCAATATCGGCTTTGCCGCCGCCAATAACCTGGGGATCCGGCGGGCCTCGGGACAGTACCTTTTCTTTGTCAACAACGACACCGAGCTGACGCCCGGACTGACCGAAGGCCTGGTGGATTTCTTGTCCCGCACACCCGATGCCGGTGCGGTAAGCCCGCTGATATGCTACTTCCCCGAAACTGAGAAAGGCCAAGCCGATGTCATCCAGTATGCCGGTACCACACCCGTGCACATGCTCACCGGTCGCAATCGCACGATCGGTGCCGGCGAGACGGATACCGGTCAATACCGCGGAGTACGAGAGACGGCATACGCACATGGCGCCGCGATGATGGTGCCGAAGACGGTCATAAAACAAATCGGGCCTTGGCCCGAAAACTTTTTTCTCTATTACGAGGAGTTGGACTGGTGTGCCCACATGCGACGAGCGGGACTGAAGATTTATGTCTTGGGCGATGTGAAAATTTACCACAAGGAGAGTGTCACCATTGGGCAGGACAGCCCGCTGAAGCTGTTTTACCTGAACCGCAACCGCATCTTATTTATGCGCCGCAACTACGCAGGCGTCCGTTTGTGGCCCTTTGTTGTATTTTTGTGTCTGGTGACCGTGCCCAAAAACCTGCTGCTGTACACGCTCCGGGGCAGGCCGGCGCTGCGAAAGGCCTTCTGGCGGGCCGTGTGGTGGCACGTCGCCCCCCGGCAAGTCGGAGATCCGTATTTGCCCGGATAGTTACACCAAAAAGAAGTAGCGTATATGATGCTTACCTGGATATATGAGATAGTCGCCGCTGTGCTGGCTTTCTTCCTGCTGCTGCCCTTCGTCACGGCGGTACTGGCGCTGCTGTTCGGGCGGGAGAAACTGTCGCGAAGGGTGGCGCCTGACCGGGAATTTGACTATGGCGTGATCATCACGGCTTACAAAAATGCCCGGATCGCACGGGGCCTGGTGGACTCGCTGCTCAAGCAGTCCCATGACAAGCTGCATATCTATCTGGTGGCCGACGAGTGCCCGCGTGACCAGTGGAATTTTAGTCACGACAAACTCACCGTCTTTTTCCCGGATCCGCCGCTTCGGCTCAAGGCCAAGTCTATCATTTATGCCATGGAGCGATTTGTCAGAAAGCACGACTATACGGCCGTATTCGATGCCGACAACTTGGCGCATCCCGACTTTTTTCGTGTGATCAATGCCTATGCGCAAAGCGGCCATCGCGCCATCCAGGGACAGCGCACGGCCAAAAACCTGAATACCAAGTTTGCCAGGGCGGATGCCCTGGGCGAGTTTTACAAAAACCACGTGGAGCGCTATGCACCCTATCTCATCGGTTCGTCGGCGGTTATCTCCGGTTCCGGTATGGCGGTCCAAACGGACCTGTACTGGGCCTACCTGATGGATGACGACATCCAAAAGGGCAAGGAAATGTGGAAGAAAATGCTCCAGGAAGACAAAATCCTGCAAAACTTCTTGCTGCGCCGCAATGAGAAAATCGCCTTTGCCAAAGACGCCATCGTCTATGATGAGAAAGTCCAGACAGCCGATCAGGTGGAGACACAGCGAAGCCGCTGGCTCTTCTCCTATTTTCAAAATATACCCAACGCACTGGGTATCCTGCGCCGGGGCATCCTGGGCCTGCATTGGAATCAAATCCTATTTGGGCTGATTACGCTGGCCCCGCCCATGTTCATCCTGTTGTTTTCGTCACTGATACTGGGTGCACTCGGATTGCTGTTTGCCCCCAAAGCGGGCGTGATGCTGCTGGCAGCTGCTGTGATTTTTGTGTTGAATATTTTCTTGGTGCTGTATCTGGCAGGGGCGCCCCGTGCGGTGTGGGAAGTGGTCTGGGCCTTGCCGGCCTTTGTGTGGAAGCAGGCGACGGGTCTGCTGAAGATGAAGGATCCGAACAAAAACTTCAAGCACACCGAGCACACAGTGGACGTGGACATTGACGAGGTGTTAAAGAAAAAGCCATGAATCGCATTGCCGCTTCCGTGCTTTGGGTGTCCTTGGCCGCCAATGTTTTGTTGATGGGCGTCGGGTTGTGGGCTGTAAGCCGTTTGGGCGGCTGCCAGGCGGTGCGCTACCGCCTGGCGCATCGCGGCTTGTCCGGCGTGTACGAAAACAAAAAAAGCATCTTTGAGAGCTTGAAACACACGGAGAAGGATATCATCTGGATCGGAGACAGTATGATCGAGCTGGGGCGCTGGAGCGAGTGGTTTGGTGACTTGCGCCATAAGAATCGCGGCATATCCGGTGACTATGTCGCCGGTGTGACGGACCGGCTGTCTCCGCTTTTGAAGAGCCGGCCCGGGGCCATCTTTCTGATGGTCGGTATCAATGACTTGATGATGGGCCGGTCGCCGGAAGACGTGCTGGACGACTACCGTCGCCTAGTGCAGGTCGTGCGCACCCAAAGCCCGCATACACGGCTTTTTGTGCAGTCTCTACTGCCCGTAAATAGCGAACAGTGGACCTGGCCCGACAGGCAGGCCGAAATCCGGGCCGTCAATCGCGGACTCCGCCAACTGGCGAATAAACACGGGGCGATTTTCGTGGATCTATACGGTTTGTTTGTGGACGATGCCGGACAATTGGATGCGCGCTATACGTTTGACGGCATCCATTTGAATGGCGCTGCGTATGTGATTTGGAAGAATGCAGTAAAAGCGGAAGTCGAGCGATTATGATCTTTAACAGTTACGTATTTCTCAAGTTTATTGCCGTATTCAGTGTATTGTATTTTGCGCTCAAGGGCCGGCCGCGGCTGTGGCTCATGTTTATTGCGAGTTATTTTTTCTACGGCTGGTGGGATTGGCGATTCCTGTCACTCATCATTATCTCTACCGCGGTGGATTATACGGTAGGTATCAAAATGCATGAAACAGAGGACAGAAAAGTGCGCAAACAACTGCTGTGGGTGTCTATGGTGGTCAATTTGGGCTTCCTGGCCTTTTTCAAGTATTTCAACTTTTTCATTGACACATTTGCGGGCATCGCCGAACAGCTTGGTTTCCAGCCCCATCTGCCGACGCTGAATATCATCTTGCCCATGGGCATCTCGTTTTATACGTTTCAGACGATGTCCTATACGATAGACGTCTATCGTCGCCAATTGAAACCGGAATACGATTGGCTCAAGTTTGCCACGTTTGTGTCCTTCTTTCCGCAGCTGGTGGCAGGCCCGATCGTGCGGGCGTCGGATTTCTTGCCGCAATTTCAGAAATCGCACGACTTCGATTGGGATCGCCTGATTACGGGAATGGGACGCGTACTGTGGGGCTTCTTCAAGAAGGTGGCCATTGCCGACTCGGTGGCGACGATCGTGGACCAGGTGTGGGCCACGCCGGAGATACACTCCGCTTCGTATGTGTTTGTGGGCGTGATCCTGTACTCGTTTCAGATATACCTGGACTTTTCGGGGTATTCGGATATCGCCATCGGGCTGGCGCGGATATTCGGATTTGACTTTCCGGAGAACTTCCGCACGCCGTATTTCTCCAAAGGATTCTCGGAATTTTGGCGGCGCTGGCACGTGTCGCTGTCGAGTTGGTTGCGGGACTATCTCTACATCCCGTTGGGGGGCAACCGCCACGGCAAGTTTAATACTTACCGCAATTTGATGCTGACCATGCTGCTGGGCGGCTTGTGGCACGGCGCCAACTGGACCTTTGTGTTTTGGGGCTTTCTGCATGGGATGTATTTGATATTGGAGCGCTTCGTGGGTATTCCGTTGTCGCGCTTTATGAAGACCCAAGTGAAGGTGCCGGCCGGGATATGGGCCGGGGTGAGTATCCTGACGGTCTATACGCTGACCAATGTGGCGTGGGTCTTTTTCCGCAGTCAGGACTTCCATACGGCGACGGTGATTTTCCAAAGGCTGATGGACTGGAAGACATTTTCGTTTGCATTGGTACCCAATAAGTTTTTGATAGTCAAGGGCTTCTTTCTTATCTTCTTGCTGCTGGGCGTGGAGATTGCCAACTTTCGGTATCACTTTATCGGGATGGCCCTGCGCAAGCCGGCATTTGGGGCGGTGTCATATGCGACGCTGATTTGGCTGATCGCCCTGTTTGGCACCTTTGGGGCCAGTGCATTTATTTACTTTCAATTTTAGGCGATGCGAAGACGTTGGCTGTGGTTGATACTGTTTTTGGTGGCTGTCGTGGCCGGCGACCGGGGCGGTGCGTGGCTGTTGTCGCGTCAGGTGCGCGACAAGTCACAGTTCCGCTACTCGCGGCTTTATACCGGCCGGGCCCGGGCAGATATCCTGTTGGTGGGCAATTCACGGGGCTTGCCTTTGTTTCAGCCCTACATTGAGGAGGCTACGGGGCGCACCACCTTGAATTTGAGCTACAACGGGCTGCCCAACTATCTGGCCGTGGCCTTCGTGCTGGACTATCTGGACCGCTATCCGGCGCCGGAGCGCATCGTTTATGACATCACCATTTGCAATGGGGGCAATCCTCCGTTGACCATCGGAATGGGACCGTACGCGCCCTATTCGGCGCGTGTGGATAGTCTGATCAAGGCGGTGTCCGACCAGGATACCACGGGTAGCTATTATCTGGCGTGGCGCGGGCAGCAGCTCTCCCACCTGTACCGCTATGATAGTGAAGTGTTTTTGCAGATGCTGTACTATCTGCGCAAGACGGACAAGTATTGGTTGTTGGATCGTGTCATACCATCCGCTATGGTAGAGCAATTGCCGGACTTCAAACCGCTGCCGTTTGATATCTGGCCTTCCATGATGGACGACTTGCGCAAGATGGTCGCCGCCGCCAAAGCCAGGGGCACGGAAGTAAAATTTATCGTCGGCCCCTACTTCCCCGGCTATGCGGACAAGCTCCCCAATCTGCAAAACCTGATGGATACCACCCGGCAGGCGACCGGTCTGCCGGTATATGACTTCAGCCGTGCAATGACCCGCCCCGAGTATTTTGCCGACTACCAACATCCCAACTTAAAGGGGGCTCGCGAATATGTCCGGCTATTGCAAGAGCGCGGCGTACTGCCCGGGAAAAAGGACCGCAAGTCCGGTCCGGCACCCGTAAGTTCGCAACCCATCAGGTAACAGAGAAGACGTATCGGCTTTCTACCGGCCTCCGTACCGGAAAAATAACGGTCAGGCTTTATACGATTTTGCCCGGAAAAACGTCTTATTACCGTAACTGTTTGGCTGCTTCTGTTTTTAGCGCAAAAACAGCGGGTACATAGACAGTTACTTATTACCAAACACCGCCGCGAGGCGGTGTAAACTCACAGACAAACCCATTGACCCAAATGACAGCCACGTTGCTTTACACCGCAGCACTTGCCATGCTATACATCCTTGGAAAGCTGATCCGATTTTCTAACCACCAGCGTCCCCGCTCTGTCCCCTTGCGTTGATATTCCGGTATAGCTTAAAGCGCGCTACGCCCGCCCGCTGCAGAAAGTGTTTGATGCTCACGGCCAACACGCCCAATCCGTATTTGGTGCTTCGCCGGAGATTGATGGAGGAAGCCTCCGGAAAGTATTTGGTCGGACAGGATACCTCGCCAATGCGAAAACCGGCGTAGATGATCTGGGAGAGCATCTCGTTGTCAAAGATGAAGTCGTCATCGTTGTCATTGTAGGGGATGGCCTCCAGCACGCGGCGAGTAAAAGCACGGTAGCCCGTATGGTATTCGGATAGCTTGTGATTGACCAGCAAGTTTTGGATGAAGGTCAGCAGGCGGTTGGCAATGTACTTGTAAATGGGCATCCCGCCTTGCAGTGCGCCCTTGCCGAGGATGCGCGAGCCGAGGACGACATCGTACAAGTCCTCGCCCAGCATATTGACCATGGCGGGGATGAGCTTCGGCGTGTACTGATAATCGGGATGCAGCATGATGATGATGTCGGCGCCGATGGCCAGGGCATGATTGTACAGTGTCTTTTGATTGCCGCCGTAGCCCTTGTTGGTCTGATGCCGGATGGTGTGGCGGATGCCGATTTGGCGCGCCACTTCGAGCGTATCGTCTTGGCTGGCATCGTCGCACAGGACGACCTCATCCACCAGGTCAAAGGGAATTTCATCGTAAGTCTTTTTCAGTGTCTTGTGTGCGTTGTAGGCGGGCAAGACGACAACCACCCGTTGGCCTTTGTACATGGGCTTGCTCTTTTGCGGTGATCCGCGCGTGCCCTTGGCCGCGCAGCTGACGGGCAAAGATAGGGGAACGCCCGGTTCTTTTGCGGGGCGGGCGGCCCCCAAAAGAACCTATTGGCTTTTACCAAAAGTCCCGGCTTGTCGATTCTTCGATTTTTCGATTAATCCCAAACGTAACTGTTTAGGTGCTCCTGTTTTTAGGGATAAAATAGGCATTTTTGTTCCTGTTGAAGCAAAAATTTTCGATGCGTAGCAGCGCTACGTGAGAAAAATTTTTGCAAAAACAGGGGCAAAAAGGGCATTTTAGCACAAAAACAGCGGGTGCCTAAACAGTTACTTTCATTTTTAATTTTTCATTTTTAATTGACAACGGCTTGTCGCGTCACCACATTTTGTCCGGAGCGAAAGACGAGGTGGTAAGTACCTGCCGGCAGGGATGAAGTGCCATCCAGTGATAGTTCCCGCTCACCTGCAGGCCAGGTGGTTTCTTTGACAGGCGTAGCAACCGGCCGTCCGGCCGCATCATAAAGTACCATATGCCCGGTCAAAGGTACCGGCGACTGGATCCGGACCCGGATCGCTTCCCCGCGCGACACCGGATTGGTGACCAAATCCATCTGCACGGGTAGTTCGGCAGATATGGGCCGGACAGCCACCAACGAGGATAGGTCAATATCCGATCCGTTGATAAATGAATAGTTAAAGCCGTCCTTTTCCCAGAGCACGACATGCAGCTCGATATTAGATAGATCCCAGTCATTGGCAATCGGGATATTAAAGGTTTTGGTTTCTGTTTGCCCGACCGTCACGGTGCCGTTATTGATGAGGACATCGCCAAAAACACTACCGGCCATTTCATCGCGGAGCACTTTTTCGTGGACGGCATTTTGGCCCTGACCGGCCTGTTGATTGACGACACCGTTCTCTACTACATAGATATTCCAAAGAAGCTGGTGGGGAAAGCTCATGTCCTGGAAAAATTCCACGACTGCGGTAGCGGTCAACTTGCCGTTTTCCACCGTGGCATCTTTGATAATAGCCTGCGCGACCGGACTTTCATTACTTTGAGCGGCCACCCCGTTTTTGACGGTTTGTGCGATATCGCCGCTGTTGGTCACGTCTTCCAGATTGAGATAAAAGCGGGGCTGACTGGCGCCGGACAATATGCCGTTGATACCCACCGCTGTGGGATTTTGCAAGTCACCGCTGTAGTGAACGGCCCAAAGCAAAGCGCGATCGTCATTATCGGAGACCAGCGTCTCAAACGTGGTCCATCCCCACCCCCCGCAGGTGGGGCACCAGGTAGCCGTCCGCTTGATGATGAGGCTGTTATGAGTTTTCGGTACAGTCTGAGCCGCTAACCATAGGGTAACCGTCGTCAGAAGAAGCGTAATAATAGCTCGCATGGGTGTTTCGATTTCGTCAATAATGTGCACAAGATAAGTCTTACGGGCGATTTTTGAGTAGCCGAATGTGTCCTCTTCCCAACAAAACGAGTTTTTCTTTCTCCATCCGCTTCAACACACGGGATATCACTTCCCGCGACGTAGCCAAATCGCGTGCGATCTCACTGTGCGAAATACTTAGATCCGTGGTGCCGAGCGTCTTGGCACGTGCCTGCAGATATTGCAGAATGCGGCTGTCCAGCTGCAAGAAGATCACCGCCTCAAACGCATTGAGCAATTCGTCAAAACGATTGCGGAAGGTGTCAAATACGAAGTGATACCAGGCAGGAAACTTGCGGTTGACTTCCGGGACCGCCGTGACCGCCAGCGCCATCAGTTCGGTCTCCTCCAACGTGACGGCCTTGATGCGGCTGGTACCGGGGTGAAGCGAGGCGGCCAGCGTGATGGCGCACGATTCACCCGGGCGGATATAGTACAGAAACGCCTCCCGCGCTTCGTCATCTTCCCGGAAGACTTTGACGGTACCGCGAAGCACCAGCGGAATGGCCCGGATGGGCTGTCCCACATCCAAAATCACGGCACCGGGAGGCAGTTTAATATACCGGCTGTGGGCGGCGATGGTTTCCACCAGTTCAAATTGGTTGAGACTGGGGAAAGCATCGCGGAGCAGGCGCCGTTTAGAGATCAAGTCCATTGAGGGGCTTGAGGAGTTTGAGTTTGTTGCGGCTTATATCCAGGATATTTTGTTTTTCCAGCTTTTTGAGCAGGCGGGATACTGCCTCACGCGAGGCGTTCAGATCCTGGGCAATCTCCTGATGCGTAGTGTGAATGGTATCCTGGCCGAGCACCTCTGCCTTGCGCTTCAGATACTTGAGCAAGCGCTCATCCATCCGCAAAAAGGCAATCTCATCAATGGTGCGCATCAACTCCATCATGCGGGCGTCGTACGATGTCATGATAAAGTTTTTCCACGAGTGGTACTTCATCATCCACTCGTCCACAAAGCGGAGCGGGATGGCTATTAGCTCCACGTCCTCCACCACCTTGGTACGCACCTCGCTCTTTTTGTGCATCACGCAGCACGAGAAGGCCATGGTACACGACTCACCCGCCTGCAAGTAGTACAGGAATATTTCATTGCCCTCTTCATCCTCGCGCAATACTTTGAGCATGCCTTTAGCCAGCAGCGGCACAAATCGCACATACGACCCGATCTCCTGCGTGACCGACCCGCGCTCAAAATGCTTGATGCTGCCCTCCCGCACGATGGCCTCCTGCAAAGGCAGTTCAGCCAATTGCGGATAGTGCTTGTTTAGAATCTCCTGTATTCTCTCTTTTTCGTCCATTATCAGCAAAATACGACGTGTAAAGTTAATGATTTTCAGGCTTTTCGGGGCAAAGTGTGTGCTACAACTGCCAATCTATGGGCGGCAGCCCGTTTTGGGTGAGCAGTTCATTGGTTTTGGAGAAGTGGCCACAACCCAAAAAGCGATTGCCTGCCAGGGGGGACGGGTGTACGGCGGTGAGTACGTAGTGCTTCATCTCATCAATGAGCGCCGTCTTGGCCTGTGCGAAGCGGCCCCAAAGCAAAAAGACCAAGTCCTCTTTTTCTTCCGACAGCGTGCGAATAACGGCATCGGTAAAGTATTGCCAGCCAATTTTTTGATGGGAAGCCGGCTTACCGCGCTCTACCGTCAAAAAGGCATTGAGCAAAAAGACACCCTGGCGCGCCCAGCCCGTCAGGTCGCCGTGCCCCGGATTCTTAAAGCCGGTATCCCGCTCCAGTTCCTTGTAGATATTTTTCAGCGAGGGCGGCAAAGGCACACCCTTGGGGACGGAAAAAGACAAACCCATCGCCTGACCCGGCCGGTGATAGGGGTCTTGGCCCAAAATCACCACCTTCACCTCATCAAACGGCGTCTGCTCAAAGGCATTGAATATCAGCGGTCCGGGAGGATAGA